>JBLMYN010000594.1:0-3025 GCA_050258305.1 Actinomycetota bacterium | reverse complement strand
CAGCGCCGCTATTTGAAATTCACTCATACATTTGGTCGGAGCCACTCTTCCTTACGCTCACTCTCGGGTGCGTAATACTGCTGCCTGCGCCATTTACTTCTTTCCCTCCTTTTCACTTTGCTCGTCTGCTTCCGTCCAGAAGCGGTGGCCTGTGCGGTCAATAAACACGTCTTCCAGAGTTGGCTTGCTTACCGAGATCGATTGAATCTCGCCGGGGAACGCCTCCACCAGGTCAGGTACAAAGCGGTGACCTTCTTTCCGTTCCATGCGGACTTTGCCGTCCAGAACGGTGGCGCCGGCGTGGAACTTCTGTTCAATGCGAGCAGCCAGAGATTCGGGATTTTCCGTTTCCAGCAGGATGACGTCTCCGCCAATCTGGCTGCGGAGTTCTGATGGCGTTCCCAGGGCTACCACCTGCCCGGCGTTCAGGATTGCCAGCCGGTCGCAGCGCTCGGCTTCTTCCATCAGGTGGGTGGTAACGATGACCGATACGTTTTCCTGAGTGCGCAATTGCTGCAGATATTGCCAGAGGTCCCGGCGCGCGCCGGGATCAAGACCCGTTGTGGGCTCGTCAAGCAACAGGACGCTCGGATGATGCATAAGGCCCTTGGCCAGCTCCACACGGCGCTGCATCCCGCCGGAGAACGTCTCCACGCGTTCGTTGGCCCGGTCCGCCAGGGCCACTCTGCCCAGTATGGCCGCAATACGCTGTTTCAATTCCGCGCCATGGAGTCCATAGAGGTGTCCCTGGTGCCACAGATTTTCCGCGGCCGTGAGCTTGATGTCCACGCTTTGTGCCTGGAAAACCACGCCGATGCGGCGGCGGACTTCATCAGGCTGCCTGGCCGCGTCAAAACCGGCAACCAGCGCGCGTCCGCCGGAGGGCAGCATGAGCGTGGAAAGAATCCGGAATAGTGTGGTTTTGCCGCTGCCGTTGGGTCCAAGCAGGGCAAAGATCTCACCTGTTTCTACTGCGAAAGAAACGCCATTGAGGGCCGCACGTTTTCCGTAGGTGTGCCGAAGGTCTTGTACCTGGATCACTGCGGTTGTGCTGCCCTGTTGCCGAACTGTTGCTTCTCGATTTTCCAGGGCGATTGTCATTATGGTTTCACCACATTCAGCATCATGAGCGCAAACAAAAGAGGCAAATACAAAACCGAGGCCTGCAAAAGCTGGCGGGCCAGTTTGCGCGAGTTGGGGGAAGTCGGCGGCAGCTTGGTCCAGGCCAGGCGAAATACACAATAGAGAAAACCCAGGCCGAGGAGCAGAGCGCTGATCAGGTAAACGCGGCCTGACATGTGCAGCAGGGCGGGCATCAAACTTACCGGCAGCAGCGCCGAGCAATAGGAAAGCATCTGCCTGATCACGCTTCGTCCACCCTTATCGACCACCGGCAGCATCTTGATTCCCGCGGCTTCGTAATCGTCGCGATACATCCAGGCAATTGCCTGGAAATGAGGAAACTGCCAGAAGAAAACGATCAGGAAAAGGATGATTGCCTCGGGCTCCACTTGTCCGCGTATCGCTGTCCAGCCGAGCAGGGGCGGCATGGCGCCGGGGAAGGCGCCCACGAAAGTCGATATCGGGGAAATCCGTTTCAACGGCGTGTAGAGCGCCAGATACGTTGCCGCGGTAGAGAAGGCCAGCACTCCGGTCAGCACGTTGGTGGTTAGCGCCAGCGAAACAGAGCCCACAAGCGTAGCGGCTACGCCCGCAATCAACGCTGTCTGGACGTTCATACGGCCCGCGGGAAGAGGACGGTTGCGCGTGCGCTTCATCTGGCCGTCAATGCGGCGTTCCAGAACTTCATTCAGAGCTGCTGAACCTGCACACGTCAGTCCGATTCCCCACAGCGCGTTGAGCAGGGTCCATGACAGGCTGGGAATCCCACTCCTGGCAGCGGCCATGTAATAGCCGGCCCATGCCGTGACAACGATCAATGTAGTAACTCGAACCTTGAAGAGTTGTGCGTAATCACTTAGAAAAGAAGGCTTTGCGATGGCTAGAGGCGATCCGGCGGCAACTTGTACCTCCGCGCTGCCTGTTTCTGCCGAGACCAGGGGCTGGGCTGATACGCTCATGCCTTGGCCACCTCTTTGTGATCGACTGTTGTCGCTTCGGCAATGTGCTCGCGATGCCGGTAAGCCTGTATGGTGAAAATCATCGCCAAAGCCAGGATCAGGGCGCCTGTTGCCAGGTGAGCCACGGTCACAGTCACCAGGCCGAGCGTTGGTTGTACTTCATCGATTCCCTGAATCACGCGAACAAAATAGGCAGCGCCTCCCAGGGCAAGCTGCACAAGCAGCAGCACGAGCATCCAGATCGCCGGCCTGCTCAACTGAGAAATCTCCCCATGCTTTTTTAGAGTGTGGATGGTCAAGTAGAGAATGAGACCTGCCACAAGAAGCGCGTTCAGCATATGGGGATAAAGGAATGCATGAATGATTTTGTGCGCCGGCCAGCGGTTTGCCGCGTTCGGCCCCCACTTGGTCCAGACATGGCGGAAAGCCGCGCCAAGGATGAGCTGCAGATAGAGAAATCCGATCAGCATCCAGGCATGCCGTATAAGGGGAGCAGATTCTTTTCGAGAGATGATCTCCGCCGGCTCGTCCAGCCAGCTCCTGCTGGTGAACACTGCAATGGCCGCCAGAACGCAGAACATGGTCTGGCCGACCGTTGCGTGCGCGGTGGAGATCCACGGAGGTGTTAATTCCAGAACAGTCAGGCCGCCCAGGATCCCCTGGAAGATCACACCCAGAACCGCGCCGACGCTCAGCAGCCGCATCCACCGCCGCCGGTCTACTTTCCATGTCCAGATTGCCGCGATTATGGTGAAGAGTCCGACCAGCTCCGCGATGAGCCGGTGGCCATGCTCGAACTTTACACCGCCAACCATTTTGTGCAGCGGAAGCCACCACAGGCCTTCACTGGTAGGCCAATCGGGCACGGAGAGGCCGGCGTTATTGCTGGTAACCAGGCCACCCGCGATGAGCAGGAGAAAAGCCAGAACGGCGACTAACACGGT
>JBLMYN010000593.1:0-4063 GCA_050258305.1 Actinomycetota bacterium | reverse complement strand
CCGCTAAGCCATATACCCTAAGGCCAGTGCCGGATGTCACGTTCCGAAAGTAACTGAATCGGCGTGCGCCAGGCCGGGTCTTCTGCGCCGCGCTGGCAATGGCCGGCCGTGGGTAACGCTGGCGCTGTCTCCGTTCGCCCTGCAATACTCGCCTGTCACTGCAAATAGCGCGCTTTCAATGGCTTGCATTCGTTTGAATGCGGTCGAACCGGGTAACCTAAAAGCTGGGAAGAGTGTCTAAAAGGGTATAATCATCAGATTAAAAAAATGACCGATCAAGCTAAGACCTTACTGTTGCTGAAACCCCGCGGCTTTTGTGCCGGCGTGGTTCGCGCCATCGATATTGTGCGAATTGCGCTGGATGCCTTTGGCCCCCCGATTTACGTTCGCAAGGAGATTGTTCATAACCGTTACGTGGTGGAAGATCTCAAGGAAAAGGGCGCCATTTTTGTCGATGAAGTGTATGAGGTACCGGACGGCCAGCGCCTGATTTATTCCGCCCACGGGGTGGCTCCGAGCGTCCGCGAAGCCAGCAAGCTGAGAAATCTCAAGGTGATTGACGCCACGTGCCCGCTGGTCACCAAGGTGCACGTTGAGGCAGTGAAGTACGCCAAAGGCGGTTACAGCATCATCCTGATCGGCCACCATGACCATGATGAGGTGGTGGGAACTCTGGGCGAGGCGCCGGAGGTGACCCAGGTGGTAGGCAGCGCCGCGGAAGTCGAAAACCTGCAGATTCCTGATCCTACGCGTGTGGCTTACATCACGCAGACGACCTTGAGCCTGGATGAAACCAAAGACGTGATTGAGGCCCTGCGAAAGAAATTCCCCTTGATCGAGGGGCCGCACGCGCAGGACATTTGTTATGCCACGCAGAATCGCCAGACTGCGGTGAAGGATGTAGCCCACCAGGCCGACCTCCTGCTTGTGGTGGGCTCGGAGAACAGCTCCAACTCCAACCGTCTGGTGGAAGTTTCCACCAACCTGGGCACGCCTTCTTACCTGATTGACACCGCTTCCGATGTAAAACCGGAATGGCTTGCCGGGGTCCACACGGTGGCTCTGACTGCCGGCGCTTCAGCGCCTGAAGTACTCGTGGAACAGGCAATGGAGTTCTTGAAGCAAAAGGGCTTCACCAACATTCGCGAGGTTGAGGTCATGCCGGAGAACGTCCGTTTCGGTTTGCCACCTGAAATCGTGGAGGCAATCGCGGCGGCCCCGGCGGCATCGGGAGATTAGTAATGAACGAGAAGTCTGACGGTCATCCTGCGCAAATGCTTTTCGGAAAAATCGAGGGCATGCTGGAACGCGCCTCCGGCGCCATAGGCCGCGCCCGCGATTTCCTGTTCAGCCGTCAGCATGAAGACGGCTACTGGTGCGGAGAACTTGAAGCCGATACCACTCTTGAATCTGACTACATCGCTATTCATACCCTCCTTGGCACGGGCACCCGTGAGCGCATGGCGCGGGCCGTTCCAGAAATCATGCGTCATCAGAATGACGACGGCGGCTGGCCCATTTACAAGGGGGGCCCATCCAACATAAGCGCTTCCGTCAAGGCATATTTCGCCCTGAAGCTCATGGGCATGAAAGCCGATCACCCGGTGCTTGAGCGGGCCCGCGGGTGCATCCTTGCCATGGGAGGCGCTACCGAGTGCAACACGTTCACCAAGATTTATCTCTGCTTCATGGGCCAGTATGACTGGGAAGCCGTTCCCGCGATTCCACCCGAAATCGTGCTCTTCCCCAACTGGTTCTGGTTCAATATTTACGAGATTTCCTCCTGGTCCCGCGCCATTCTGGTTCCGCTTTCCATCTGCTATGCCAAGAAGCCCTTCAAGAAGATCCCGGCTGAGATGGGCATTGACGAGCTTTTTGTTGGCGGCCGCTACGGAAGGCACCTGCACCTTAAATGGAACCCCAGGCTCGTTTCCTGGCGAAACTTCTTTCTGGTGCTGAACAAGGTGGTGCACTTCTGCGAAATGTTCCACATTCGCCCGCTGCGCAAGATCGCGCTGAAAGCTGCCGAGGAATGGATGCTGGAGCGCTTCGAAAAGTCTGACGGGCTGGGCGCAATCTATCCCGGCATCCTGAATTCGATCATCGCCTTGCGCTGCCTCGGATATTCCAACGACGACCCTCAGCTGATCCGGGCGCTCGACGAATTTGAAAAGCTTGGCATCGATGAACCCGGTATTCCCGATCACTCTGAACCGACCTTCCGGATGCAGCCCTGCATGTCGCCTGTCTGGGACACAGCTTATGCAATGTTTGCGCTGGGCGAAGCAGGTGTGCCCCGGACCGACCCGCGCATGGTCAAAGCGGCGGACTGGATACTGAGCAAGGAAGTACGCAACCAGGGTGACTGGGCGGTGAAAGTACGCAATGTGGCTCCGGGCGGCTGGTACTTTGAATTCAATAACGAGTTCTATCCTGATGTGGACGATTCCGCCATGGTCCTGCTTGGTCTGGACAAGGTGGATCATCCCAAAGAACGCTACCAGCACGAAGTCTCGAGCCGCGCCATCGACTGGATCTTCGCCATGCAGTGCAAGAGCGGCGGTTGGGCCTCCTTCGACAAGGACAATACACGCATGGTTTTCCAGCACATTCCGTTCGCCGATCACAATGCCATGCTCGATCCGCCGACCGTGGACATCACCGGCCGAGTCCTGGAGATGCTGGCTGCCAACGGTTACACGCAGGAGGACCCCCGGATCAGGAGAGCCATCAAATTCATCCTGCACGAGCAGGAGGCTGACGGCTCGTGGTTCGGACGCTGGGGTGTGAACTACATCTATGGAACCATGCTGGTATTGCGCGGGTTGCAGGCGATGGGTGTGGACCATCATGAGCCCTATATCCAGCAGGCCGCTGAATGGATGCGCATGGTGCAAAACCCTGACGGCGGCTGGGGCGAAACCTGCGGGTCATACGACGATCCGGCAGAGCGCGGCATAGGCCCAAGCACACCGTCGCAGACGGCCTGGGGCGTCATGGGCCTGCTGGCTGCAGGAGATACGCGCAGCGAGTCAGTGCAGAAGGGTATTCTCTACCTGCTTGAGCACCAGAGACCCGACGGCTCATGGAATGAAGACCAGTACACGGGCACCGGGTTCCCGCGCGTGTTCTACCTTGCCTATCACCTCTACCGCGATTATTTCCCGTTGATTGCGCTCTCAACGTATGCGCGCGAATTTTCCGTTCTGGAGCACAAGGGCAGCGTGGGATACGTGAGAGAGTAACAGCTTGCCGGGGCGCGCAGATTCGCATCCGTGCCTTTAATCGTTTATTGAAGATTTCAAGAGTTCAGGAGATCAGATTTTGCCGGTACCAATTTCCCAGATGTGGACGGTTGCGAGTTACGTAGTGAAGCAGAAGCTCGCCGGGCGCAAGCGCTATCCGCTGGTCCTGATGCTGGAGCCGCTGTTCCGCTGCAATCTTGCCTGTGCGGGTTGCGGAAAAATCCAGTACCCGGCCCACATCCTCAAAAAGGAACTCTCGCCGGAAGAGTGCTTCCACGCGGTGGAAGAGTGCGGCGCTCCCATGGTCAGCATTCCCGGCGGCGAGCCCCTGATGCATTCCCAGATCGACAAGATCGTGGAAGGGCTGGTCGCGCGCAAAAAGTACATTTACCTGTGTACGAACGCCCTTCTGCTCAAAGAGAAGATCCACCTGTTCAAACCCAGCAAGTACCTGACCTTCTCGGTGCACATGGATGGACAGCGCGAACACCACGATTTCTCGGTATGCCGCGAGGGCGGCTACGAGCTCGCCCTGGCAGGAGTCAAGGAAGCACTGCAGCGCGGCTTTCGCGTGACCACGAACACCACGCTGTTCGATGGCGCCGATCCCAACAGCGTGCGCGCTTTCTTTGACGAGATGATGGAGCTTGGTGTGGAAGGCATGATGCTCTCGCCCGGTTACTCGTACGATAAGGCGCCGGACCAGCGGCACTTCCTCGGACGGGCCCGCACACTAAAACTGTTACGCGCTATACTTTCGAACAGCAAAGAGACATGGCAGTTCAACAAGTCGCCGCTCTTCCTGGAGTTCCTGATGG
>JBLMYN010000592.1:0-4146 GCA_050258305.1 Actinomycetota bacterium | reverse complement strand
ATACTGCCCGGTATTGAGCTGGGCATTGCCGAGGGCCTGCAGAAAGGCCCAACGGTTGGGCTCTGCCTGAGCCAGTTGCTGCAGAGGCGGAATCGCCCCATCCCAGTTCTTGGCATTCATGGCTGCCTGGGCCTGGGCGATCAGAGCATTTTCGCTTTCTGCCTTCTTGTTCTGCTCCTTGATGGCTTCGATCTGCTCCTTCGTATACTTCTGACCTTTGCTGGTTCCCTGCGAGACATCAATGTCGAGTTCCTGCACTCCTCCCATATGTCCGTCGGTTTCGCCGGTGATGCCCTGCTTGGAGGTGTACAGCTTTTCTCCCTTGGCATCGGATACTTCGACCTGATAATTGGTGCGTTGCATTCCGACGATCTCGTAATTGCCGTTCTTATCCGTTTTGGTTTTGAACGTTCGGCCCGTGTTCAGATCCGTGAACACGACCTGCGCATTGGCCACGGGCTTGCCCGCATCTGTAACTTTGCCATTTACCCTGGTCAGGGTAGCCTGCGGGAACGCCGCGACCGTACTGAGCGCCAGCAGCGCGGCAATCAAAATCAGGTACTTTGGTCTCATCTTCATAAGCTTCTCTCCGGCTCAAAACGTGACATTCTATATTGTATGGCCCGCCATACGCGGCAGGTAAGGGAGGGGATCCGTGGCTCCGGCTTCTTCAAATGCGCGCAGGCGCAGCACACAGCTTTCACAAATGCCGCATGCCTTATCTTCACGGCTGTAGCAGGACCACGTCAAATCAAAGGGGGCACCCAGTTCCAGGCCAAGGAGGACGATTTCCGTCTTCCGCATGGCAATCAGCGGCGTGACAATCCTGATCTTTCCCTCCCTCGTTCCCGTCCGCACGACTTCGTTGAACGCACTGTAGTATGCCGGACGGCAGTCCGGATATCCGGAGCTGTCCTGCTCTACGGCGCCAATGTAAATCTGGCCGGCATTCAGCACCTCCGCCCAACTCACTGCTGCGGCCAGAAAATGCGCATTGCGAAACGGTACGTAGGTAGCGGGGATATCGCCTGTGCCAATCTCCGCCTTTGCTTCAGGAACGGCAATGGTGGTGTCAGTAAGAGCCGATCCTCCGATAACGCTGAGGCAGTCATTGCGCAAGGCGAGCCGCTGCCGGATTCCCAGGCGATCGCAAATCCGTTCAAAGGCCCATCGCTCCCGCTGTTCTGTTCTCTGCCCGTAGCTGATGTGCATGGCGGCCGCGCCAGTGTCACGCGCCGCCAGAGCCGCACAGACGCATGAGTCCATGCCGCCGCTTACCAGCACTATAGAACGCTGCTTTTCGCCTGACACATCAACCCCTTTTTGCCGGCTTCCCCGACTTCGATGACGAACTGCCCAGAACTGCTGCTCAACTGACGCGAGAAATCTACCGCTACGCCTGTTCAGGGAGCGCTAGACACCCTTGGTTGCCGGCTCCCAGATGAACTTATGAATCTGCAATCCGAGGCGAACACGAACGTCGTCGGCAAGGATCCATTCCGCAAGCAGGCGCGGGTCAAGCGTGCAGTTGGACGCGTCTCGCTCCACGCTCGGGTCTTTCTGAAAAGCGGGAGAAAAGATGACACTGCCCACTGTTGTTTCTAACCCATGTTTGCGAGTGAAGTCGCGGGCAAACTCATAGTCCGCCCGGTCAGCCAGCACGAACTTGACTTCATCTCTGCTGCTAAGGAACGGCAGATTGCTCATCCGGAATGAGCCGCCTTCGCCTGACCCCGGGCACTTCACGTCCACGATCTTATGCACCCCAGCAGGCACGTTCTCCAAGGGGCGCTCACCGCTTGTTTCGAGAAGTAACGTGTATCCCAGTTCCAGAAATCGCTGCATTAGAGGAACCAGTTCACGCTCCTGCAGCATCGGCTCTCCGCCTGTGAATTCAACAAGACCTGATTGAGCAAGACCTCTTACCTCGCCCTCAATGCCGGCTGCGCTCATCTTCCTGCCGCCGGTAAAGGTGTACTCGCTGTCACACCACGTGCAACGCAGGTTACAGGCAGCCAGACGCACAAAGATGCAGGGTAAACCGGCAAAAGACGATTCTCCCTGAATGGACCGGTAGATTTCTATAATCTGCATTTACTCGGAATATCGAGCCGTGGTCGTATCTGTTTCCCAGATCGTCACATCCTTTACGGCCACTCTTCCGTTGGTCACGGTTTTGAGCCGTCCGTTTGCCTGCTCATAAAAATACCTGGCAATGTTCTCAGCGGAAGGATTCAGCACTGTAAACGGCTCAACGTCATTGAGCATCTGGTGATCGAGGCGCTCGATCACGTGCCTCATCACCTCTTTCAGGTCCTTGAAATCAAGCAGAAGCCCGGCTTTGTCCAGCACCGCGCCGCGCAGAGTCACTCGGACTTTGTAATTGTGGCCATGCGGGTTCTCGCACTTGCCTTTGTAATCCCGGAGGTAATGCCCCGCGGCAAAGGTGTCTTCTACAGTGACTTCGTACATCAATTCCCCTGACTGTGCTTTTGGCGTCTGGCTAAACTCATATTGTAAATGCTGATCCTGCGAACAACGAGCTGGCTCCGATTACCAGGGGACTGGACGATTTCAATTCAGCAGCTGATGCCGGACTTTTCTCCCTGGGTGTTTTTGTATGCCCAGGCCATGCGCGGAGTGTTGTGAGCGATCCCGAAGCGGCCACGCTGGTCGAGCAGGATCATACCGCCATGTCCGTTCAAACGGCTTTTCAGGTAGAACATGGCTTCCTGGGCGACAGCGTCCGGTGTGCCGCCCGACTGCACCCGGTCCGCGGCCCACTTGGCCAGAACCAGTTTCATAATCGGCTCACCCCATCCGGTGCAGGAAACTGCCGCGCTCTGGTTGTCGGCATAACATCCGCATCCGATCAATGACGAGTCCCCGACCCGCCCGGGAGCTTTATTGAGGGTCCCGCCGGTAGAAGTGCCGGCGGCGATATTGCCCTCCGCGTCAAGGGCCACCGCGCCCACGGTATCGTGACCGCGGTCGAGCCCGGCAAACGTTGTGTCAGGCTTGCCCGCCGCGGCTTTCGCATGCGCGTCCTTCAGCCGTTTTACCTCGCGCTCGATGACGAGCTCTTCATTGCGGCAGAGCTTGATCCCATGTTCCTGCGCAAATTGCTCCGCTCCTTCGCCCACCATGTAAACGTGCGGGCTCTCGTCAAGCACCAGGCGGGCTGCGGCGATGGGATTGCGAATGTGTTCCACGCAGCCGACGCCGCCGGCCCGGAGCGTAGCACCGTCCATCATCAGCGCATCCAGTTGCACGCGGCCGTCGCGGGTGAGAAAGCTGCCCCGCCCGGCATCAAACTCCTCATCATCTTCCATGTACGTGATCGCGGCCTGAACTGCATCCAGCGCGCGCCCACCTGATTCCAGAACATGCCAGCCCAGGGCCAGTGCCTTGTTCACGCCACGAATGTGGCCATCGACTGCAGTATCCGGCATGGCCCACGCGCCGCCATGAGCCACCATTACAGGAAGTTGTCTCACTCGTTTGATCCTCGCGAAACGTTAAACAAGTGAGTCTACCAGAGAGTCGCGTACTCAATCTTCCCGCCTGGCCTTCACCGGGTTGTCACTCAGGTAATCGCAACGCCCGCATCGGCCTGTGCTACCATGCACCTGAATTTATCCCCTTTCTGCGATCAGGAGACCAGTTGGACCCCTTCATGCGGCCAATGAGCACTTCACAGGTTCTGGACAGGACCTTCAGTCTCTATCGTCAGAACTTCCTCCTCTTTGCCGGCATCGCTGCGGTGCCTCCGGCGCTGCTGTTGCTGGGCCAGTTGGGTTTTGTTGCAGCGGGCAGCGTCACAGTACTTTCCCGCCGGCCAGAGTTGCAGATTGCTGGAATTGTTGCGGCTGTCCTCACCGGAATCGTACTCGTTGGACTGTGGCTGGTCGGCTACGCGCTGGCTACAGGCGCGTCAGTGTATGCGGTTACGCGTGTTCATCTGGGCCACAGCACGAGCATTGCCGAGGCCTACAAGTTGATGTTCCCTTCCACAGGAACGATCCTGGGGATTGTTGTACTGGAATTTCTCGCCATCGCCGCCGCGGTAATCGCGGTGATGATGGTGTTGTCAATTCCTCTGATTCTTCTCGGAGTCGTGTCCGCAAGCCGGCCTCCCGCTGCTCC
>JBLMYN010000591.1:0-7196 GCA_050258305.1 Actinomycetota bacterium | reverse complement strand
CCAAACGCGTCCGCGAAGGACGTGCGCTCTCTTTCAGCCTGGAGGAAACGAGATTCTTCCCTGAGCTGGCCATCGAGATGATTGAAGTCGGCGAATCCACCGGAGCGCTTCCCACCATGCTGAATTCGGTGGCGGAATTTTACGAGGAAGACGTGCAAAACGCGTTGTCGGCGGCCATGCAACTGGTTGAGCCGTTCATTCTGATCTTTATGGGCATTACTGTGGCATTCGTGTTGATCTCGCTTTACTTGCCCATTTTTTCGCTCGGATCACAGATACATTAGCAATTGGTTGAACGTAGAGATGTTATGGAACAGCGTAATGTAACAACGATGGTAGAAGTTGGGGCGCAGGCCAACGGGCAGGCGGCAACGCCGGAGCAGCGCGCCCGTGACATGGCGGCGCGCTATCGCTGCGAGTTCATCGACCTGCGCGATTATCACCTGGACGCGGACCTTTTCAAGTCCGTGCCAGTGGACCTGATGTTCCGGTACAACTTTGTCCCCCTTGAGGAACATGAGGGCACGCTGTGGATTGCCATCGCCGATCCCAGCAAGCTGATGATGATCGATGAGATCAGCCTGCTTCTCAATCGCCGGATCAAGACCAGGGTAGCAACGCTGGGCCAGATCAATGACATTCTGAAGAAGACGGAACAATCCCAGCGCGTGCTCGAAGAAGCAAGCGAAAGTTTTGTGCTGGACGTGGTGCGGGAAGACGAGGTCACCGGCGAAGAAAGCCTCACCATCGACAAGATTACGGGGACCACCGAAGCCGATGTCAGCCCCATCATCCGGCTGGTGGATACAACCATCTTCACCGCACTGCAGAAGCGCGCAAGCGATATCCACATTGAAACCGAGAGCGATTCGGTACTGGTGAAATACCGTATTGACGGTGTCCTGCAGCAGGCCATGCAGCCGATGGCCAAGGAGCACCATTCCACGATCATTACGCGTATCAAGGTCATGAGCGAACTTGATATCGCGGAGCGCCGCGTGCCCCAGGACGGCCGTTTCCGCGTCAAGTATAACGGCCGCCTGATCGATTTCCGTGTATCCATCATGCCGACGATTCATGGCGAGAATGCCGTGCTCCGCGTGCTTGACAAGGAGTCGATGAGCGAAAAGTTCCGTAACCTGGTGCTGGACGTGGTCGGCTTTGATGACGACGACCTGCGGAAGTTCCGGCGCTACATCGCCGAACCGTACGGGATGGTGCTGGTCACAGGGCCTACCGGCAGCGGCAAGACGACTACGCTCTATGCGGCGCTCAACGAGATCAAGACCGACGAGGACAAAATCATCACCATCGAAGATCCGGTCGAATACCAGATTCACGGCATCACGCAGATTCCCGTGAACGAAAAGAAAGGCCTCACATTTGCGCGGGGCCTGCGTTCCATTCTGCGCCACGATCCTGACAAAATCATGGTCGGCGAAATCCGCGACACCGAGACCGCCCAGATCGCCATTCAGTCGGCGCTCACCGGGCACCTGGTGTTCACCACGGTGCACGCCAACAACGTGGTGGACGTGCTCGGGCGCTTCCTGAACATGGGCGTCGAACCCTATAATTTTGTCTCCGCCCTGAACTGTGTCCTGGCCCAGAGGCTGGTCAGAACCATCTGCCAGCATTGCAAGACTCCCATGCCGCCGTACTCGGATCAGGAACTGGAGGACAACGGCCTTGATCCGCAGCAATGGCGCAATGTTACGTTCTATGATGGGCCGGGATGTATTGAGTGCGCCGGCACCGGCTACCACGGCCGGACCGCGATCCATGAACTTCTGGACCTTTCAGATCATGTACGTGAGCTGATTCTGGAGAAGCGCCCGTCCTCTGAGATCCGCAAGGCGGCCCATGAAGAAGGCATGCGTTTTCTGAGGGAATCCGCCCTGGCGAAAGTGCGCGCCGGGATCACCACCATGAAAGAAATCAACAAAGTAACGTTTATTGAGACTACCCGGTAAATCGATGACAGGCGCAAAAAAGCAAAAATCTCTGCGGCCGCGCATTGCGTGCGAAATCACTCTGGACCGTGTGATTGCCGCCAGGGCATCTGACCGGCTGCCCCGGATTGAGATGTTCACTTCGCGGCAGCTCCCCGCCGGCACGGTCGCTCCAGGGCTCGGCGGGCCGAACGTGCTGAACGGAGAAGCCCTGCGTACAGCAATCAAGGGTGCGCTCGGCGCTGTGAGCGGCAATTTGCGCGATGTAATTGTGATCGTGCCCGATGCGGCCATTCGAGTTCTGCTGCTGGATTTTGAAGCTCTTCCCGGCAAACCCGCGGAAATTGAAGCAGTGATTCGCTTCCGCCTGAAGAAATCGCTTCCCTTCGATGTGGACCAGGCCGCGGTTTCGTACGAACTGAAGCGCGGCGCAGACGGCGTGAGGGTGGTCGCCGCCGTTTCCCCACGTTCTATCATTGAAGAGTACGAGTCGGCTATCCGCGATTCGGGCTATGCTCCCGGCGTGGTGCTTCCCTCCTCGCTGGCTGCGTTAGGGACAGTGGAAGGAGAACGCCCTACGCTTCTGTTGAAAGTGGCTCCGACCAACACCATGATTGCGGCGGCGGAACATCAGGAATTGCGGCTGGTGCGTACCCTGGAGAACCCGAACGGGACCAGCGTGAGCGCGGAGGAATTGGCGGAAGGCGTGCTCCCTTCCATCGTGTTTTTTGAAGATACCTTCGCTGCTCATGTCGAGCAAATTTATATCGGTGGCGTTGACCGTATGGACCAGGTCGGCCCCCTGCTTCATGAGCACACCGGCGCCCGTGTTCAGGAACTGGCTCCGGACATTTCCCCGGAGCAGAACCTCAGTGGGGAACACATTTCGCCATCGTTGATGGCCGGCATTGCAGGAGCGCTACTCGGATAATGCGTCTTAACATCAATCTCGCCTCGCAGAAGTACGAAGATGTGCGGACATTTGTTTCGCGCGCCGGGGCCGCTACTGCGGCAATGGCCGCATTCACCGTGCTTCTGGCCGTGCTGGCCTGGTTCAACTATTCGAGCTCCATCAATTCCAGCAAACGAATCTCGCAGTTGCGGCAAAGGATTTCCTCTCTGCAGCAGGAGCGCGCCAAAGCCAGCGCAGTGGAAAATCTCCCCGAGAACCGCGACGTGACCCAGCAGAAAAATTACTGGAACCGGCAGATCGCCCGCAGGACGTTTTCCTGGACCCAATTGTTCAATGATCTGCAAAAGATCATGCCCGGCCGCGTGTATGTAATCTCAGTCGCCCCGGAACTCACCAAAGATAATCGACTTAAACTCAAGCTGACCATTGGCGGAGAGAAGAACGACGACTTGAACGCACTCGTAAAGAGGATGGAAGATTCGCATAAATTCCAGCGCACCTCGTTGATGAGCGAGTCAACGCAAAGCGAATCCAGGCCGGGCGCGGCTCCGCTTCACAAATTTGAGATTGAGACATTTTATACGCCGGGTTTGCCTCGCCAGACCCACAACGGCTCAAAAGAGGGGCTCTGATGACGAACCTGGCACAAATCAGGAAGCGCTTCTTTACCGTATTGTCCGTGCTCGCGGTAATTGACCTGGTGCTCGTGGTATACCTTTTGTGGCCCGGTTCGGGCAATGCCAGCCGCAAAGCCCGGGAAGAAGCCCTGAAACAACAGGAACATGAGTTGAGCATGGAAGTGGCTCCGCTCAAGGATATTGACCAGAAGCTGATTCAAGCCCGGGTGGACATCGCTGCGCTGAACAAGGAAAACATTCCCGATCGCTGGTCTGAGATCTCCAGTCAGTTGGACAAACTCACCCAAAAGGCGGGAGTGGTTCCACAATCGATCCACTACACCACGGCGAATGAATCCGATAAGAAAAATGATTTGCCCGGTGTCCAGCCTATCAGCATCGACACTTCAGTAACAGGCGAATACAGCAAAGTAGCCCGCTTTATAAACTCCCTGGAGCAGGACAAGCTGCTGTTTATCATCCAGCAGATCACGTTGTCAGGCCGGGATGCCGGCCAGGTGACACTGCAGATCAAGTTTGAGACATTTTTGAAAGAGGCTCCCGCGGCCCGGGCGCAAAGCTGAGACGAGGAACTGGCAGAGTGAACATTGGAGCCGGAAACAAGAAACAACTGATCACCATGGGCGTGCTGCTGGCGGTTCTTGCAGCCGTTCTGATTTATGAGTCTATCGGGTCAGGGAGCAGTTCGGCAGCTCCTCCTGCTTCTTCAGTTCAGAGATCAGCGAAAGGCAGCCGGCCAGGCACGGCGAACGCGGTAGAGAATGAATTGGATCCCACGGAGCACCTTGCGACGATCGAAGCCAGCCGCAGGGTCAAATACGAGCCAGGGCGCAACATCTTTGAGATGCAGGCCGCTCCGATGCCGACACCAATTGCCAACATTCGACCTCCTCTGCCCCAGGGGCCACCCACACCAACGCCTGCGCCGCCGCCTCCGCCGATTCCGCTGAAATTTTACGGGTTTGCCAACAAACCGGGTGAAGCGAAGCGAATTTTTCTGGCTGAAGGCGACCCGCAGAACTCAACCGTATTCATAGCCAAGCAGGGAGATATTGTGGACCGCCGCTATCGCGTGGTGCAGATTGCGGCCACTTCAGTCGAGATTGAGGATGTGCTCTACAATCATAAACAGAGGATCCCGCTGACCGCCCGCTAAACCGCCTGGGGCCAGAGAAGATGGAACAACGCCGACCGACAAACCGGAATGAAAAGGGCTACCTGCTCCTTTCCATCATGCTTCTGATCACGATCATGCTGATCATGCTTGCGGCAGAGGCGCCGCGGATCCAGCAGCAGATCAAACGCGCCAAAGAGCAGGAGCTGATCAACCGCGGTAAACAATACGCTATTGCGATCAGGAAATTCGTCCACAAAAACGGCAACTACCCGACTTCGATTCAGCAACTTGAAGACACCAATCATATCCGCTTCCTGCGCAAGCAATATCTTGACCCGATGACAGGAAAGTCAAACTGGAAATTGATTCATGTGGGTGAAGCGGAGATCAAGATTCCACAAACCAACAAGTCTGGGCTTCAGGGCACCAATCCCGGCCTTCAAGGCAGTACCACCCAGGGCGGAACCCCGACTCCCGGCCAGAATCCGGGCGGCTTGAGCCAGACACCCAAAGGTAGCGCCGCGACGCTCCAGGGCCAGTCAGGCGGCGGCTCAGTAGGCAGTTTGAAGACTTCGAATATCGGTAACGGTCCGCAGCTTGGCCGCGGAGGCATTATCGGTGTGGCCAGCGTGAGCAAAGATAGCGGCATCAAGGAATTCAACGACACCAGCGAGTACGACCAGTGGCTGTTCGTCTATGATCGGCGGCTGGAAGGAGCCGTTCCGACCTTCGGCGGTTCCGCGGATGCAGGTATCACAGTTGCCAGTCCGAGCGCAGCCGGTGCGGGCGGCCAATCGCCATCAGGAACTCCTACGCCTGCGCCTGGTTCTGGTCACGGCCCCGGCCCCGGAGCGGTTCCAACTCCCACCCCTAATCCATAGCGGGCACAAAAGATAAAGCCTCGCAAACCAGCGAGGCTCCACTCCAAATCCGGGATTTGCTAAACGTTGAAGGACGATCCGCAGCCGCAGGTGCTCTTCACGTTGGGATTTTCGAACTTGAAACCGGCAGCTTCCAGCGTTTCAACGTAATCCACGGTGCAGCCGTTCAGATACATCGCGGAGGTCGCGTCCACATATACCTTCAGATCATCGAAGTTAAAGACTTTGTCCATCACTCCAGGGGCGTTTTCGAAAGACATGGAATAGGAAAAACCGGAGCAGCCGCCGCCCACCACCCCAATGCGCAGCCCAGCGGGCACCGGGTCCTGTTGCTTCATGATCTCTTTGACTTTGGAAACGGCCGTCGGAGTCAGGCTGATCGGGGCCTTGGGAGTCGTCTCGACATTGGGAGTTGTTGTGGAAGCCATTCAAATCTCCTTGGAAATTCGGTCCTCTGAATCAAGACCATTATAGTACAGATTCAGAGAGAATTACTAACTTGGATGAACCAGGGCGGACTGGCGTCGCGTACCGGAAACAGGATGCCTGAAAAAAACCTGCGTAATCCCGGAAAGACCGGGGCTATAATTCAGTTGAGGTTCCACATACCCCCGGCCGCAACGTTCGGTCGCGGCTTCGTGTAGGCGGGACCGCTTCCAAGTCGATCTGAGGTGGTGTTCTATGATGCAGGCACTGCTTATCCTTTGGGGCGGTTTGACACTGGTTCTGATCGTTCTGCTGATTTATCGCGGCACCCTCACCATGCATGAAGACGATCAGTTGTTCCTCGACAGTTCAGAAGCCCACATGCAAAAAGAGCAGCAGGAGTTGATTATCCGAATGGACAAGCTTACGCCATGGCTCCGCATCCTGGGCACCTGTTCGGTGGTGCTCATCATGCTCATTGGCGGAATGTTTCTCTATACGAACTTGACACGTTAGCATCGGTGGGTTCAACCGAAGTTCAGCCTGCGGCCGGCAGATCAGGCCGCAGGCGGCTCCGGCTTGCTTTTCAGGCTGTCAGATCGATCAAGGGTAGTCCTGTTTCCTCATCGCGAACACGGCGGAGTGACTGCGGGCTTTCGACGAGCACCATCTCCAGCGTCGGCCAGACCTTTCCGCGAAGAAAGTGACCTCCCGCGGTGCTTCCGTCTGCCTTCCCCACTACCACATGGGCATGCAGGAAGCAGTTGTTCTCATGCCGGGCCAGGTTTCCACTGAATGCAAGCACCTCAACCTGCTCATGCACCGGAATCTCCTGATAGGCTTTTTTGTGCCGGTCAAAGTACCCCAGAGTGACTTCGCTAAAAGCGCCAATCGCGGACACATGCGCGCCTGAGATGCCGTGCTCCCGGGCGAACAGCAGCAGCGGTTCGCGTACATCCTCATCCTTCTCAAATACAAGAGCAAATGTTTTTAGCCCATGGGTGCTGTGCAGCAGTCTGGTTTTCATGATCTTTTTCGGTATCCGCCTCATATTTGAAGATGCTGATTTTTACGCTTCGGACTGCGTGAACCCGCCGCAGTTCCTGCCAACCCGGCCGGCTGCCAACCTGCTGCCCGCCGGGGTCTTTCGTGTGTAACGGCATCCTGAGCGCGTTGCATTGCATCACTCCTTTTGCGCACTGGAAACATCTGTCCAGCGCGACTTCCTGGTACGGGCAGATGGTTCAGCGGTTTCCACCAGACAAGCTT
>JBLMYN010000590.1:0-6920 GCA_050258305.1 Actinomycetota bacterium | reverse complement strand
CCGTAAGCACGGAGCGTTCTGCCGTAGTGCAGCCGGCGTCGAATATTCCTGTGCCGCCGTTTTACGGTGTGCGTGTGCGTAAAGATTTTGATGTGAATGAACTGTTTGCATACATCAACCTGACCGCGCTGTTCAAAAACCAGTGGCAATTGAAGACGGCATCGCAGGAGGATTACGCCCGGCTGGTGGAGCAGAAGTACAAGCCTGTTCTGCAGGAACTGGAAAAGGAAGTTGCCGCTTCTGCGCTGTTTCAGCCGCAGGTGGTGTACGGATACTTTGCCTGCCAGAGTGAGGGCAATGATGTTGTGCTGTACGACGGCCCGGAATCGAAAAAAGAAATTCAACGCTTTACCTTCCCGCGCCAGCGCGACGGGCGCAAGCTGAGCATCGCTGATTTCTTCCTGCCGAAGTCCAGCGGGCAGTTTGATGTCATCGGGTTGTCGGTTGTCACCATCGGGAGCCGTGCGTCATCAGAAACGAAGAAACTATTCGATGCCGGTGAGTTCACGCGGTATCTCTACGTGCACGGGTTGAGCGTGGAGACAGCGGAAGCGCTGGCGGAATACTTCCACAAGAAAATGCGCGAAGAGCTGGGAATCGCAGGCGATGACGCGCCGCGTGTCGGAGACCTGTTTCACCAGAAGTATCGCGGGTCGCGCTACTCGTTCGGATATCCAGCGTGCCCGAATCTTGAAGACCAGACAAAGATCTTTGCTCTGCTCAAGCCGGAAGAGAACATTGGCGTGCGCCTGACCAGCGGGTATCACATGGAGCCGGAACAGTCGACCTCGGCGATCATAGTGCACCATCCGCAGGCGAAATACTTTGTGGCGTGAGCCGACGCCTCGACAGTGCGCTTGCAGTGCAATTCAACTCAGCCGGGAAAAGCATCGCGCAATTACGGCCAGGATCGTCATGTGAGCTGCACTCCGCATGTTCCAACATTGAACCAGAGCGCAAAGGTGTTCCTACCAGGTGACCGCGTGTGGGTGTCCGCTCAGTTACTCGACACGATCGCTCCTTTACCATTACACTCTGCCTTTCATCACCACGAATACGAATTGAGGACAATGGAGCAATGAAATTTCTGAGCGGGCTCGAACCGGTCGGTTACGCGGTCTTTCGCGCAGTGGTCGGATTTTTATTCATGTGCCATGGAGCGCAAAAGCTTTTTGGCGCATTCGGCGGACACGCCCAGCTCCACAACCCATTGATGCTGGCGGCAGCGATCATTGAGTTTGCCGGCGGGATTCTGGTCCTGCTGGGCCTGCTGACACGCTTTGCTGCATTCATTGCCAGTGGTGAAATGGCGGTGGCCTACTTCATGGTTCATCAGCCCAGGGGCATTCTCCCTATCCAGAACGGCGGAGAAGCCGCGGTGCTCTATTGCTTCGCGTTCCTTTACATCGCATGTCACGGTGCAGGGAAATTTGCCGCGGAAAAAGATTGAACGCTCACGCGGGTCTGTTGGCGCGAGCACGGTGGCGGTCCAGGCCGCGCGCCAGTTGCTCGAGAGACGCCTGTACCTCGGATGTAGCGCCGCCGACGCCGAGCCGGAAGTGGCCCGGCATCTCGAAGAACCCGCCCGGAACAACGGCTGTGTCGAACTCCTGGCGCAGAACGCGGGATAGTTCATCCACGCTCCCGTGTTTGAGCCGGGGAAAGACGATAGTTCCAAACTCCGGCCAGCGGTAATCAAGATCGTCCCGCTGCTCGAGGAACGCCCGCAGCAGCGCCCGATTTTGATCAAGAAGCGATTTCATGCGCGCAGCGATTTGTGGCAATTTCTTGAGAGCGATCACGCTGAGGTATTCCGCCATGAATGGATATGTGGCTGCGTGAACGTCGTGAATGTGCCACATCCTCTGCGCTATTTCAGGCCGCGTCAGCACCCAGCCGCAACGCAGCCCGCTCAGGCCGTAAGCCTTGGTCAGGCTGCATGTAACGATGAAATGATCGGGATCAAGATGGAAAGCGGTCTCCGGCACGGCTTCAAACATCAGCTCGCGATACACTTCATCCACAAGGACGCAAGCGCCGCGAGCTTTCGCCAGAGTGCCAATCTCGCGCAGAACGGAATCGGACGCCAATGCTCCGCTCGGATTGTGCAAATTGCAAAGCACAACCAAGCGGGTCCGAGAGGACAGATTGCGCTCGACTTCCGCAACATCGAGTGCAAAGCCCTGTTCAGCCTTCCGCTGAAAGCGTTTGATTTCAAGCCCCAGGTAGCGGGCCGCACCGAGAATCGGATCGTACGTCGGCTGCTCAATCAGTACTTCATCGCCCGGTTCGGTAGCCGCGGCCAGCGCAAGATAATTCGCAAACGATGTCCCCATCGCGCTCACGACGCATTCCTGTGGTACGCGATAGCGGGCGGCTAGTGCCTGCAGCAGCGGATCGTAGCCGTAGATTGCTGGCCCATTGATCTCCAGCTCGCGGGGGTTGACGTCCAACTCTGAGAGGGGAAGATTCGCCATGCCGCTGGTGGCGAGGTTGTACTTTGCGGCCGAATTGATCTTCGCCCACTGCATGTATGGCGAGCCGGTGTCCCTGCGCGTCGATGTCGTCATTGTGAAATCCGTCTCCAGATAAAGTACACAGGCACTCCCATTGCGAGAATGGCCATTCCTATAAGAGTATTGCCCGGATAGCGGTAGATGGCATTCGCCACCACACCCGCGCTGCACAGGCAGAAGAATCCCGTTGTCCAGGGATGTGCAGGAATGCGGAAATATTTCTTTTCTCTGTCATCTTTGCGGCGCAGGACGAAAAGGCAGCTTGCCGTGGCTGCAAAGAAGATGAAGTCCATTGAGGTGACGTAATTCAGGATCTGATCATAACGGCCGGAGAGCAGGATCACCACAGTCCATATGCTCTGCAAGGTAATGGCGACCACGGGAACGCGTGTCTTTGGATGCACCCAGGCAAGTTGCCGAAAGAATACCCTGTCTTCTGCCATAGCGAAATACACACGAGGCGCGGTCAGGACGCTCTGGCTGAGAAAACCGAGCGTCGAGACCACGATCCCGAGAGCTATGAGCATTGCTCCTTTTGATCCCATGGCGATGCGCATCACCGCAGAGGCCGGCGTAGTGCTTGCGGCCAGAGCACTCACTCCAAGCACGCGCACGCAGATGTAATTCACGGAGCTGTAGAGCAGGGCCACACCGATCACACCAAACACCAGTGCGCGCGGCAGGTCGCGGCGCGGCTGCTTGAGTTCACCGGCCACGAAGCACGCTGTCTGCCAACCTCCATAAGCGAACAGAACCGGAACCATGGCCCCGCCGAAGGAGGACATCAGACTTGCCGAAACCGGCTGATCGAGGAGCGGCTTCCATTTTATGTGCGCTCCATGCACTAGAAATCCTCCAGCGATCACCAGCAGGGCGATGGCAAAGATTTTTATCACCATCAGCCCGCTCTGCACAGATCCTCCCGCACGAACCCCCATGCAGTTGATGACTGTGAGTATCAGCAGCGTGAGGACAGCTATTTGCCAGTCACCGGCATGAATCCCCGTGAGCTCGATAAAATATCGCGCAAAAGTGACTGTTACCGCAGCCATGCCGCCGGTTTCGATCACAAGCAGCAACACCCAGCCGTAAAGAAACGCGATCAGAGGATGGTAAACATCGCGCAGGTAGGCGTACTGTCCTCCAACCTCCGGCATGCGGTCCGCGAGTTCGGCCCAGATGAAGGCGCCAATCAGGGCGATGATCCCGCCCAGGAGCCACGCTCCCAATACAAGCACGGGCGTGTGTACCCTTTGGGCAACGACATAGGGATTGATGAATATCCCCGCACCGACGGTGCCGCCCATGACCAGCATGGTGGCGTCGAACAATCCGAGGCGCCGGGCCAGCGGCTGTGATGTTTCCGGTTGCGTGGCCTGTGAGTCCAAGTCGGTTGAATTTACACCAGATGGACCGGGCGTGTGCCCGCGATAACGTTATTCGCGTTCATGAAAATCTCCGGCCAGGTTCGCAGATCAGCGCGGCTTTTTCCTGCGCTTCGGCACAGCCAGCCGCGCAAGCACTCGCTGGCAGAGCATTCCGAAAAGGAAGGCCAGGCCCAGAAGTGCGCCCCAGTGCGGGCGCGGAAACTTGAGCATAGCGGCCATGTATTCGTGGATGGCCATTCCGCCCAACCCGGCCACAGCGCCGAAAAGCACAGGCGTAAGCAGCACAAAGACGTTGGGAATGAACGAGTCGGTCTTGCCCTTCATCAACGCTTGCGAGGCGGAGAAGGACGACCCGAGCAGCCCAAACAAAAGCACCGGGCCAACCATGCGAATGGTTCCCGAGAGCAACATCAAGGGGAGCAGGCAGACCACCCCAAGAGCGCAAATGGTAAGCAGGATGCGAAGATAATCGCCCGCCAGGCGGTTACGGTAGTACTGGTTTGTCGAATCCTCGTCGCGAAGCTTCATCGCGTCAGCAAGCTGGTCGGCAGTGATGCTGTCATCGCTTTCGGCCAGAAGGTTTTCCATTGCCTCCCCACGCCATGAAGCGATCTTGCGCGCTTCTTCGCGCAGAATATGCGCGCGGGTAACCAGCTCGCTCTTGTTCAGGCCATACACGGCAAAACGGCGCGCAGCGTGAAGGCAGAAGAGAGCTCCTTCAATATCGTTGCTATCGAGGCATCTGGCTACGTTCCCCAACTGATCATGAGCGGCGGCCGCCCAGGACCTGTCAGCCTGTCCGCTCCGCCGTTCAAGGAACGCCAGTTCAACGCGAAAGGCCTCCGACTCGCGTAAAACACGCGCGTGAACCCGCTCCTCCTCAATGGATCCCTTTTTGCGCGGATGCTCGTCTTGAGCCGGCAGAGCCGCGGCCTGCGGCTGCTGGACGGGCCTAGGGGTTATCGCGAGGCGGGAAAGCAACGCCTTCTCCTGCGATTGCGTCAGCTTCTGGATCGCTGAGGGAACCTGGATCCATGCGGCTTCGCCAATCTCTCCGTTTTCCGGCAAGCCATTCTCCTGAATGACAGTCATCTTCCAGAACATCACCACCGTTGGAGTTCCATGGTCGGAGTAGCTGATGGTGCCAAGATAACTGCCGAGCTGGCATGAACAGCCGGTTTCCTGCGCCACCTCGCGCAACGCAGCTTCCTGGAAGGATTCACCATCCTGAACCTCGCCCTTGGGCAGCGCCCATTCCTGATGGCGTTTTCGATAGACGATCATTACTTCATCGCCGCGTGGTGTGACGCGCTGAATAATACCTCCAGCAGCGCGAATCACCGGGGACTCCACCGTAACGATTTCGGTCGCCATAGTTTTGTAAATTAGCTCTGGATTGTAATGGTTTACAAGGCGGACGGGAAACCCAAATCACCCGAAGTTTTCCACAGGCAAAGCGTGCCGTTTCCGATCGCGTTATCCAGGCCGTTCCCCAGGGCATCTGCAGGAGATTTGTCCAAGCAGATCCGAGCCTTAGTTCTAAAGTCCAAACAGAATTTTTATTAAAAACTGTTTAGTCCCAAGCCAACTTGGGCCGAAGAAGCCCGTTTCAAAGATATCTGAGGTGACGGGCATTGAAACGAACCATTGGCATTTTTTCAGGCATCTTCACAATACTGGCGGTGGTTGGTTGTGGCGGCGTGGGCAGAAATCCCAATCCCTCTCCCACCCCAACCGCCGGCACAATCAGCAACGTCATCGTTGTCATCATGCAGAACAGGTCATTCGACAACCTGTTCGGCACATTTCCCGGGGCTGAGGGAATCAAGCCCGGCGTACCGGGGTTCTCCCAGGTTGACGCGAACGGCAAAACCGTGACACCGACACTTCTCACGGACATCGCTGTCAACGACATACCGCATGTCAGGCAGGCCCTCCTCAGAGTCTGGGACAACGGCGCCATGGACAAGTACGCCTTCTTCAACGGGGACGTCTCCATGGGACATTACGACAACACCACTCCGGGAGTGGACACGCTGTGGAACTGGGCGCAGCAATTTGCTCTCGCCGACCACTTTTTCGCTTCCGTGATGGGAGACGCTCCCAGCAACCAGCTCTATCTGATCTCCGCGGCAGACAACGATTTTCCTTTCACAATTAATCCCTTCAATGGCCCCTGCACAAGCCCGGTAACAACCTCTGCTCCATACACATTTCAGCACGTGGGGGATCAGCTCTCAGCCAAAGGGTTGGGCTGGGCCTGGTACCAGGAACAACTGGGGGTGTGTGGCAGTTATGTTCCCCAGGAAAATCCGTTTCAGTTCTTTATGCCCGCCACGCCGTCTGCAAACATGCGCGACCTCAGCTCGTTCAGCTCGGATCTGAATTCGGGGCATTTCCCCGCGGTCGCATTTGTGCAGCCGAACCCGATTCATAGCATGCACACCAACACCGGGGTGCCGCTTACCGACGGGACCACATGGCTGGACAACTTCATCAGGGAAATTCAGGCGTCGCCCGTATATCAGAAATCCGCCATCATTGTCATTTGGGATTCCAGCGGTGGATGGTATGACCATGTTCCGCCTCCGCAAACCGATCCCGGCCAGGGGCTCGGAATGCGAGTTCCCATGCTGGTAATCTCGCCATTCGCTAAAAAGAACTATATTTCCCACGTTCAAATGGATGATGTCTCAATCCTCAGATTTATCCAGGAAACATTTGGACTGGGTTCTCTAAACGCGAGAAACCGCCAGAGCAATGATCTCAGCGACATGTTCTCATTTTGAACGCTGAAGCTCTCTTCCGCCTGAGCCCGGTCCTGCTGCCGGGCTTTTTGATGCGACGAATGCGGTCAATTTCCTGAAGCAGGCGGCGCGTGCAGGTTTGCGGCTGGAATCTGGTCGACCGAGGCGCCCAGGTATGCCTTGCGCACATGATCGTTATTGAAGAGCATTTCGCTGGGGCCTTCCAGCGTGATCCGCCCGGTTTCCATGACGTAGCCGTAATGGGAAAC
>JBLMYN010000589.1:0-12793 GCA_050258305.1 Actinomycetota bacterium | reverse complement strand
AAGAGTTGCAGGAAGTCAATGACGTGGGCCCCAGCGTCTCGGCCAGCATACGCGAATACTTCGAGGAGCCGCGCAACCAGGAGCTCATCGAGCGCCTGCGCAAATTCCTGAACTTCACCGGCAAAAAGCGCGAGCGCGGCACGGCGCTGGCAGGAAAGACGTTCGTATTGACGGGAACCCTGGCCACCTACTCGCGTGATGAGGCCAAACGGCTCATCGAAGATGCCGGAGGAAAGGTCTCCGGTTCCGTAAGCAAAAAAACGGATTACGTGGTGGCGGGCGATGATCCCGGTTCCAAGCTGGACAAAGCGCGAGAGCTGGGTGTGAAAGTGATCGGGGAAAAAGAGATGAAGGAGCTGGCCAAAGGCTAGTCGCCTGGTCCGGGCGCGTCATTTTTCTGATCAGAGCGTCCTCTGGAAGGAGGAGAACCATGGATTTGTATAAAGCCCTGCGCATCTGTCCCAAGGTGGTTGTAGGCAACATGGATGAGACCGTCGCATTTTATTGCGAGGTACTCGGTTTCACGCCCGAGCTGAAGACAGCGGGATACTCAGTTCTTGCCCGTGACGGGCAGGCCATCCATTTCGGGATAGCGGCCTCAGAAGAAATAAGCAAGATCGTGGGCGAGCATACCGAGATGTACATGGAGGTACGCGGCATCAAGGCCCTCTGGGAGCACGTCAAGAAATACAAGGACCGCTACCGGATCCGTGACCTGTTTGATCGCGAATACGGCATGACCGAATTTCACATCATGGATCCCAACGGGTTTATCGTTTTTGTTGGTGAGCCGACGGCGCAGCTCGGCTGATCGCGCCTTCCCCGCTGTGACCCGGCTCACGGAATTGGACTAGAATTCTCAGCCATCCTGTTGCGGCGGTTTTTTAGTCGAGAAAGGGAGTTCTCCATGACCACCACTCCTGCCCAGACGCAATCGCAAGCGACTCAAACGTTCCGCAATGCCCGTGATTTTTTGCTCGAGCACCGCGATGACTACCAGACCGCCTACGCCAGATTCCAATGGCCCAATCTTGATCGGTTCAACTGGGCGCTGGACTGGTTCGACGCTGTCGCGGCCGGCGAGCGCGGGAAGCAGACGGCGCTGTGGGTGGCCTACGAAGATGGCCGCTCAGATAAGCTGACGTTCGCGGAGCTGTCAGACCGGTCGGCGCGCGTCGCAAACTATTTCCGGAGTCTGGGCGTTCGGCGCGGCGACCGCGTTCTGGTCATGCTGGGCAATGTCCCCGCCCTGTGGGAGACCGTGCTTGCCGTAATGAAGCTGGGCGGTGTGATCATCCCTGCTACCACGTTGCTTACTCCAGATGATCTGGCCGACCGCATTTCACGCGGACATGTAAGGCATGTGCTCTGCGCCGTGGAACTGGCGCCCAAGCTGGCCGGCGTGGCGAAGAATTGCACGCGCATCTCTGTGGGCGGCGCGGCGCCGGGATGGCATGAGTTCGAACAGGGCTATAACTCATCGCCGGCATTCCAGCCAGATGGCGAGACGCTGGCCCATGATCCCATGCAGCTCTACTTCACCTCCGGGACCACCTCCAAGCCCAAGCTGGTGGTGCACAGCCATAGCAGTTATCCCGTCGGGCATCTTTCCACCATGTACTGGATCGGCCTCAAGCCGGGCGACGTCCACTGCAACCTGTCTTCGCCCGGCTGGGCCAAGCACGCGTGGAGCTGCTTTTTCGCTCCCTGGAACGCAGAGGCGACGGTGTTTGTGCTGAACCAGGCGCGCTTCAATGCCCGCGGCCTGCTGGATACGCTCACCGGCTGCGGCGTGACCACGTTCTGTGCGCCGCCCACCGTCTGGCGCATGCTGGTCACGGAAAGGCTTGCCGACTGGAAGGTGCGCCTGCGGGAGGTGACCAGCGCGGGCGAGCCGTTGAATCCGGAGGTGATCGAGCAGGTTCGCCAGGCCTGGGGGCTGACGATTCGCGACGGCTACGGCCAGACCGAGACAACCGCGCAAGTGGGCAATTCTCCTGGACAGAAGCTGAAAGCCGGCAGCATGGGAAGGCCCATGCCCGGTTATCGCGTGGCCCTGATCAATACTGAAGGAAAAGACGCCGACGAAGGCGAGCTATGCCTGCGTCTCGATCCGCCGCCAGCCGGGCTGATGCCCGGGTATCAGAGCGATGAGGGCACGACCATCGCGATCGAAGGTTCCGTCTACCGCACGGGTGACGTGGTGCAGCGCGACTCCGAGGGCTATCTCACATTTGTCGGCCGTGCTGATGACGTATTCAAGGCGTCCGATTACCGCATCAGCCCGTTTGAGGTGGAGAGTGCGCTGATTGAGCATCCTGATGTGGTGGAGTGCGCCGTGGTGCCATCGCCCGATCCCATCCGTATGGCCGTGGTCAAGGCCTTTGTCACCTTACGCAGCGGTGCGGAGCCATCGCGCGAACTGGCGCTTTCCATCTTTCAGCACAGCCGCAAGACCCTGGCTCCGTACAAGCGCGTCCGCCGGCTGGAATTTGTCGATTTGCCCAAGACCATCTCCGGCAAGATTCGCCGGGTGCAGTTGCGTGCAGCCGAGGCTGAGCGCGCAGTTGAGGAGAAGCCGCAGACGGAATTCAGGGAAGAGGATTTCCCGGAGCTTTCATAAATCCCAAATTGCCGATGATTCCAGCCAGGCCGGCGAGGGCGGATCAGATCCGGGAGTTGTGGGTCGTCGCGTAGGTTTCCAGCGCGATGATGCTCCAGTTCAGCGTGTGTTTCCAGCGGGGATGATTGCGCAACAGGTGGTTGCCGTAAATGATGGCTGAAAAGGACATCCCGAAATACGCGGCGCTTCCGGCTGCGCTCCGGACAAAAGGCCGCGCAAGCACGTTCTGCTCATAGTAGGGCCCGTTGAGCATCATGCCGGTGCTTACGGCGTCGCCCGCCAGCGAGCCGGCCACAAGCCCCAGCTCAATCACAGTTTGCCGGTCGAAGGTACGCCGCTCAGCCCCCAGAGCCGGGATCGCCGGTTTTGCCGGAACCACAGCCACTTCGGGCCTTGGTTCCGGAGCTGACGGCAGGTTGTCAGCACCGTAACCAGCCAGAGGCAGCAAGAATACGAGGGCGCATTTCAGAAGGGTCTTCATGGCTTCTCTGGCTGGAAGTGCAAGTTGTTTTCCATTCCCGTGAGCCGTGTCACAGCTGGTTTGTGGCGGGAAGAGGGAACAATGACGCAAACTTTTGCCGTTTTGTGGGACAAATTGTCACAACCCGGTATGCGTCAGGTGACAGAAATGGCCGGGCAGGGCCCGTTGCCGGATCGAATGCCCATGTGGAACGACCTCCCCTCTTGCATACCAGTCCTTAGCGGCCTTAGCTGATGGCTGATGGGTGGAGGCTCCGGGAAACGAGATGCCGCGAGCAGACAGCGTTCGACTTGGAATGGCCGCTCGGTTCGCAGCAATGCCACGGCAGTGCCGCGCCATAGACTTAAATCGGGGACTTGTTGTACGATTCGCGCGGATGAAAAAGAAACGATCCAGGAAGCGCAGCCGGGGAACCAAGCCAACTGGCGTCCCCAAGACGGTGGAAGAATACTTTGCACGGGTTCCGGAGCCCGCCCGCTCCACACTGGAAAAGCTGCGCAAAGCGATCCGGGCCTCATTGCCGGAGGGGGTCACTGAGGTCATCAACTACAGGATTCCCGCATTCCGAGGCCGACGGGTGCTGGTGTGGTACGCGGCTTTTGCTGAGCACGTCAGCTTCTTTCCCACGGCTGCGGTGATAGACGCCTTCCAGGAAGAGCTGAAGGGTTACTCCACTTCAAAAGGGACCGTGCAATTCCCCCTCGGCAAGGCTATTCCCGCCCCTCTCATCAAGAAGATGGTGAAGATGCGAATTGCAATCACCAAACCGAAAAGACCGCGTATCAAGACAAAGTGGCCATTATGAGCAGGCCGAGGAACAGGTCTTTTTGTTCTCTTGACGCGGAAGCGCATTCGGGGGCGTCTGCGTTGCAAAGCTAATCTTCGTTTTCGTCAGGGCTCCAGGTGATCGAAGCTGAAGAGCCCTCGGCCACGGAGCCGGTAAGGCCTCCGGCCATGGCATCAGGATCACCACCGGCGAGTTCAATCTTGCGGCGCTGCACCTCGCGGATTTCACGCAGGATGGCGGCTTCAGCCTGCAGGTATTGTTCTTCAGTCAGGGCGCCATCTTCCAACTGGACCTGCAGTTCCAGAAGCTTTTCCTTCAGCGGAGCGTCATCAGTCCATTGCTCCTCAGCAACCTTGCGCAGGGTATTCATAATGAAGCCGAACCCCTTGAAAGGAGCGAGGAGCAGGTCATCGATCAGAAACATGAAATGATTCTACGCTTCGCAATTGGCCGCCGCACCGCCCCTAGCCGGCGGTGCCTCTCTCCAACTTGAGCCGGATGTTGACAAAATTGTAAGGCGGCCACGGACCCGTATATTTGAAGTTCAGGCGATCACCGAATTTCTGGGCGATGCGGTTCACGGCGGCGTCGAATTCGGCCTCGCGCTGTTTCTGAATGAGAAACGCGGCATTCAGGATCATTTTGTCCCCGATCGGCTTGTTGTCGCGGGAGGCCACGCAGACGCTGCGCAAGCCGTCATAGATGTCGCGCACGTAGTTGGCCGCGAGTTCGGCCAGGGCCTTGTCGATCATCCGGCCCAGTTGCATGCGCGCGAAATAGGTGGACTGCAGGTGCTTGCGCGTGAGCTCCTGATGGAAGCGATGAATCTCATCGTGTTCGCGCTTGAGTTCTTCAATGATGCGGTCACGGTCCCAGGTAACCTTCAGGCCGAACTCGAGTTTGCCGGTCATCTGCCGGAGCACATCTTTCAGCGAGGGATAGATGCTCTTGAGTACTTCCTTAATGTCCTCACTCGTGCGGAACACAGTGCCGAACGCCATGGGCACAATGGTGTAATTCTTCATTACGGTTTCAATCACATGCTCATGCGCGAGCGCGTTGTCACGCGTGGGGTCGAAGATAAAAACCGGGGTTCGGCTGACCACCGCGGCTATATCGCCATAGTGGACCGTGGAAACGTCCTCACTCACGCCGCCAATGCTGCTCTTGCCAAAGGTGACTGGGGCGCGCAACTCAATGACACCGTAGACGTACAGCCCTTCCTGCTGCGAAGACGGCGCTGGTTCCACCTTCTGGGGCACAGGACGGGGGCCGCGTCCCTGCACCGCGGTCACAGTTTCAATTTTTTGCGCCGCTTTGCGGACGGCTGATGTTTTTTTCGCCGCTTTCTTGGTCGGGCTCATGGTCTCTCCTCAGCATTTTTGAGGTAGTTGCCAGGAATTCTTCAATTTCAATCGGCTTGAACATGATGCCGATCTTCTTACTTGCTGCTTCATCCGCCGTTTCCCGGGTTGCATAACCGGTGAGCAGGGCGGCGGGAACCCCGGGTTTCCTCGTTCTTGCCTCGGCAATCACCTCGAACCCGGTATGCTGCTCTTCCAGGGAGTAATCGCACAGCACCAGGTCGAAATCCCACTGCCGAAGGGCGCGAATCGCCTCCACGGATGTCGCGCACGCAGCTACATTGTAGCCCTGCTGTTCCAGAATGAGCTGATACGTAATCAGCACGGAGGCCTCGTCATCAACCACCAGAATCCGGTATTTGCCGGCATCGCTCATGCTTGCTCTTCACAGCTTGACTACAGGCAGATCAATCTTGAATGCCGTGCCCTTCCCCGGGCTGCTGCGTACGGTCAGTTTGCCGCCGTGGTTCTGGATAATACCTTTGACGATCCACAGTCCCAGGCCCGTGCCCTTCTCTCCCTTGGTGGTGACAAAGGGCTCAAAAATAGTACGGACCATTTCTCTTGGGATGCCGCTACCGGTGTCCGCGATCATGATCCTCACCCAGCCGTGCAGGTCATCCTTGCCGGGAATGTGGCGGCTGCGAATCCGCAACCTGCCGCCGTGAGGCATGGCATCCCTGGCGTTAATGACCAGATTGGAAAGGACCTGCCGAATCTGGTCGGCGGCGATGACCGCATCGGGCAATGGCCGAAGATCGCTGATGACTTCCACGTTCGAACGCTGCAACTGCCGGTTGAGCAGCAGAAGCGTATCTTCGATGATGGTATTTACATTGACCGGCTTTACCTGTTCGGTATTGCGGTAGAGTCCCAGCATCTGCCGCACAATGCGGGCCACGCGCTCGGTCTCTGACTTCAGGATGTTATAGACCGGCATCGCGTTTTCCGGGACCGAGCCGGCGAGCAGGTAAATGGCGTTCTTGATCGCCTCCATGGGGTTGTTCACCTCATGGGCGATGGTGGCAGCCAGGCGTCCGGTGGCGGCGAATTTCTCAATTTCAAGCATGCGCCGCTCGACTTTGAGCTGCTCCACCTTGCGCAGCGCAGTCAGGTCGCGCAGGACGGTGACGGTATAGGAAACCTGGCCGCGTTCATCAAAAATCTTGCCGGACCGGGCGTCATACTCAATCTCCTGCCGGACGGCGGGATTGTACAGGCGCAGCGGCGCTGTCTCCCGCTCCGCAAAAGAGTAGGTAAACGCGTCAATGTACGTGCCGAACTGGATCTGGTTGCGGTTCTGGATCGAATCCCGTGATGATTCCAGGGAAGAGCCGAACAGCTCCTGTGCCAGCGGATCGACCAGCACGATTTTGGTCTGGCTGTCGCAGACAATAATCGGATCGCCGACATTTTCGATAATCAGGTTCAGGCGGTCGCGGTCCTGGCGCACCACTTCTTCGGCATCGCGCAGCTTGTCGTAATTCAGGCGCAGTTCCTGGTCGGCGCGGCGAAGATCCGTGACGTCACGCATCACCGTCACCGTACCGATCTGGATTCCGTCCGGCCCATAGGTAGGCGCCGAGACAGCTTCGAACAGCATCTCTTCGCCCTCGATGGCGTCCACCAGGGTAAGGTCGCGGTGAGAATCGCTGCCGGAAACCAGCATGGAGGAAAGCGCGGCGGAGAAAAGAAGATTGTTGAGTTCGACCGCGCGCACCAGGCCCTCAGTCATCTCGTCGGGGACTTTGAAGAACCTTTCCGCAGCGCGGTTCTGCATGATCACGCGATGCTGCGTATCCGTGAGAATCACGGGGTCGGCCATGCTTTGCATCACCGTGCCCATCTGCGCGATGGTGATTTCCATGTCGCGCATGCGGTTGTAATAGTGCTCGACTTTGAAGAGCCGTGAGAGATACCGGTTCGCCAGTTCGATCAGGTCGCCCAGTTCAGCCAGCGCAGCTTCAGAGTTGTGTTTCCCGAGCTCCACCACAACCGCCGCGGCATAAGCGCGCATCTCGCAGGTGGAGCAGACCTGGTCCTCCAGACGAATGCGCTTGTCCCGCCGGAAGTTCTGCACGGCGAGACAAGTGGCCGTGCGAACTCGATCAGCCTCCCAGCACAGGTTGTGATTGGAATAGAGGATGGGATGAACGTAGATGGGACGGGAATGAACGCTGCTTTTCGCCAGTACGGCCGGGCGCGCGGTGTTGAGGACGCCGGCAAGGGGATGATCGGTCATCCACAGGGCGGTAGAGAACTTTTCCATCTGCTGCCGGGGCCACTTGAGCGCCGCCGCCGGTGTAACCTCACCGCTGTCAAAGTTGACATCAAGCACCATGGCGCGGGGATAGCCGAGAGCGACGATTTCCTCGAGCAGCAGAGGAAAGATTTCTTCCGACCGCTCGGCCTGCAAAAGACGCAGAATCGCAGGGCGGCGATGGGGCGACGTACGCCGCCCCCGGAGGCGTTCGGAATGAAATCGCATCTCGGCCGTGGCCACGCTGTCCCCCAAACTACGTGCCCTATCTACGCCGTCGCGTCGGACGCGGGCTGACTTCCACCACGGTCTCTTCGGTTGTGCCTTCGGCCAGAGTCGGGCGAGACACCAGGCCGGTTAGTCCGACTGCGTCGGCATATTTCAGATACGTGTCAATGGACGCGACTACAACGCGCGCTTCCACCGTGATCAGATCAATGCCTACCAGAGATATTCTGACCCAGGCGTCAATGACGATTCCTTTGTCCAGGACCCGATCGAGAACATCGATCAGACTTGAGCCCCCGGATACTCGCTCAACGGCCATCAAAGGCCTCCTTCATCACAAACTCATTTTTTTCGCGTACGACGCTTGCTTTGTACCCTCGATTGGCTGCGCTGTTCCGCCGGCCCGGGCGCGGGCAATGGCTTGCGCGGGACGGAGCGGGGCAGAGAAGCGGTCAGGTGAGGATCAAACTTCCACCAGTTCAAGCCTATGGCTTCAGCCTTGTCGACGCTGCATACGAGCAGGCGAATCCTGATGGTGAGCAGCTCCACATTCGCCAGCGAGATACGAATGTCGCCCGCAATGACAAGCCCTTTGTCGAGCACTCTATCAAGAATGTCGAGCAAACTGGTTGTTCCGGAAACGGTCGGCACTCGTTGCATGAAATGTCTGGAACAGACCGCAGGGAGTGTGGAGAATCCGCGCGCGATCTACAGTCACGCATCCTAATTAGCCCGGTAAAAGCTGTCAACTCTTGCGGCTACGGCCATTTGCGGCGCTGCCCCGACATTCGGTTCCCCTACGGAAACACAACTCTGACTGCTACGATGCAAGCTGCTGCTGCCCGGGTTGGCTGGGGAAATCCGGGCCAGATGCCGGCGATCACTTGTCCAGAAGGTTTCCCAATGGCCCGAGTTCAAGGTTCAGGTCTTCCGGCCGCAGGCCAAAGGCAGCCGCAATTTCATTCACTTTGGCTTCCAGCTTCATCAGTGCCTGGCCAAGCTCCTCAACGGTTGCGTCCGGAAGCGATCCGCCCTCCATCCTTCGAATCGCCTGCCGTTCCATCAATCGGCGGAGCAACTCAATCAGGCTGAGCACCAGACGCGCGAGTCCCTGCTCCACCGTCTCCGGTGAACACTCGATCCTTTCGATCCCGCTTTCCCCTGCGGCCTTCAGTTCGCGGTTAAGCTCGCCTACCGCCGCCGCAATCTCCTCGGGCGTAATCTTTCGTAATTCCGTCAATGCTGCCCTGCAATCCGCGGCGACTTGACCGCCGCACTGAGAAATTCGGCCGCCGGCCAGGGGCCGCTCACCCGCCGCGAGACCGGCGGCTCGACGGGAACTGACTCCACGATTCTGCGGAACCGCTCTTCATCGCCCCGCTGGACCAGCGCAAAAATTCGCGCGCCGTTCTTCACCTCGCGCACGTGCACATCCCCGCTCACGGCGGCAAGCTGCTCCTTCAGCCTGGCCGCGTTGTCAGCTGAGAGCCGCAGCGCTTCAGCCTTCTGCCGCAGGTAGGCGCGGCCCGAGGTTGCATCCGCCGGCGCTCTGCCGGCAATCACGTATACCACAGACTCCATCTGCACATACCCGCGCAGGCGGTCCAGATCGGCGATGAACTCCGGCCCATGTTCCGCGGCGAAGTTCCTGAGCGCTGCCACGTCGTCGAAGATTGAAAGCAGGCGAAAGGGAATTACGGCCGTTTGCTGAAACACATGCTGGATCACAGCGTGAAACTCCACGGCGCTGCGTTGCAGTTCACTCTGCTGAAACGGCCATGCCACTTCTGACCATAACAGCCGCAGCTCCTGCTCGGCCAGGACGTTTACCTGCGCCTGGCTGACGCCCGTCTGCGGCATCGTGATCCGGGCATCATTGAGGAAGCCGCAGTAAGCCAGTACCCGGTTCACTTCTTTCTCCCGCTTTCAATTTGCGAGGGCGCGGCCGCTGCCTCGAGGTTGCGCAGGGCCGTCTCCACGGATGTCAGCACTACGTTCAGGCCCAGGTAAACCAGGTCGACGCCGGCCACCGAAATCACCAGCGAGCCGTGGATCACCACTCCCGCATTCAGCACATGGTCGATGATGTCCAGCAGAGAGATGTCTTGTTCCGCGCTTCCGCTCAGCGTAATGGGCTCAAATTCATTTGGCATCGGAGACAAAAGAATAGGGAGGCCACGGGCCGGTCACTTCAATCCGGCGTTTCCCCTCCCACTGCTTCACGAAGTCGTCAAGAACGCGTTCCCATTGGCTGCGCCGGGAGCGCGCTACCAGGAAGGTGGCCTGCCACAACAATCCCGGCTGGGCGCCGCTCACTCTGCCCGCGGGGCCCGAGTCTGTGGCTACCTTCTCCAGAGCTGAAGAGAAACGTTCGAGTTCCACATCGTCGCGTTCCGGCTTTTTTTTGATTCTCGCCGCTTTTTGCTGCAGGTACTCGCGGCCCGAGCGCGCAGCCGCTGTGCTCACGGGTTTGGCCGGCTGGTCCTCCTCCAGCACCAGCACCTTCACTCCCCACTCGTCTGAGTCGGCGATGCGGTTGAAGACCTTTTTCAGCGCGGATCTGCGGGCCTCCACGTCCTTCAGCAATGCCGCCTGGCTGGAAAAGAGCGTGCCGAAGCGGGCGGGAACAATGGTTTCCTTCTGCGCAATCTCGCCTACAACCTGCTGGTGGCGGATGCCGTGCACCGCCAGCCACTCCAGATTTTCCAGGTTCTTTTCGAGTTCCTGGCTGAAGGCTATCGGGTCCACTGGCGAAACCCAGCAGAGGAACTCGCCGCAGGGCACAGCCTCCACGGCGTGCACTCCGTCCACGCCTGTGCTCACCAGCTCGCCGCGCCGGCCTTTGGCGCCGCCTCTTGTGCCCACTTTTGTATCCAACGACACGCCGTACAGGTAAACGGCGGCTGTCTCCGTTACTCCGCGATTTGCCATATTTGACCGGTAAATTTGTTCAGGGCGGCCGCTCCTGCAATCTCGCCTGGAAACTCAGGCGCAAGGTAGATTCGATGCTGCGCGTACCTTTTCCGCAGCCGGGCCAGAGTTGCCGCCTGCCATTCCTTCCGGCGTGTGCAGCGCGGGCACCTTGCGTCCTCCAGCAGCACCCGGTTCACGAACAGGGAATCAACCCTGATGCCGATTTGCTCCACCGCCGCCAGCAACCGCCGGGTCTGACTGTCTGGAAGCGGCTCGGGCAGCATCACGGCCCATACGCGGCTTCTTGCCTGGTCGCGCATGAGCTGAATGAGCCCGCGGACCCGCTGGCCCAGTGACGCCAGCTCAACGGCCACATCCTGCGCGAGGGCTAGTGTACGGTGCGCGGAAAGGCTTTTCAACATCAGCCGTGACCACAGCAGCATGCGCTCAGGCATGCGCAGCAACTCCAGCGCGTGACCGGTCGGAGCCATGTCGATTAGAACCTTCCCCTGGCCCGGTTCCAGCAGCTCCAGCACGCGAAAAATCGCGAACACCTCATCCACTCCCGGCGGCACCACCTCCATCAAAGCCGCAAAGACCTGCCTTTCAAAGGTCAGGTCCACGTGCAGGCCTCCGGACTCCATTGTGAACTCTGTTTCCAGTCTCTGCCGGATCTGCCGCGCCCATTTCCGGTATTCCGCCACGGAATCAAATTCCATCGCAGCCAGCCCCCGGTCCTTAAGCACAGGTACAGGTGTGTCACCGATCTTCGCCTGGAATACATCGTCGAGCGACGGCGCTGGATCAGTAGAGCAGACCATGACTTGAGTTTTCGCGGTTGACTTGCGCAGGCGGAAGGCAAGCGCCGCGGTCATCGTCGTCTTACCCACACCGCCTTTGCCCACGGTGAATGAGAGCGGCGTAGCCGGAACCGGCCATTCCGCTTTTGCTGTTTTGATCCCTGTGCTTCGCGGAGCCTTCAGGGCCAGGGTGCATTCAGCGCCCTCGAATACCGCTTCGCCAAAGCGCCGTAATAGCCCAAGGCCGAGCAGAGGATTGCCCGGATCAGGCGCATGGGAAACCAGGACTCCGGGGAAATGCTCTTTCAGCCAGCGCTCCGCCCTGCGCGTCATCTGCGCGCGACGGTGGCAATGCGGACATGTGCCGCCGTCTCGAGTCGCCCGGTTCAGCACGATCCCGCCGAGCTTTATTTCCGGTACGGACTTCCTCAGCGAGGCTATGCTGCGTTCCGCTTGGTTGAGTGAAAAGGTCTCCGGCGTGGTGACCAGCAGGATTCGGGCATCTTCCGCGGCGAACGCCTCTCTTACCTGATCTACGGCGGCTTGCCAGCGCTGAATGAAGCTATCTGCCGGTGTGGTGGCACGCCCGCCGAAACGCCGGGCAAGCCAGGCATCGCGCCCGGAGGCGACATTCAGAAAGTCGAGAAAGCGCTGGAAATGCGACGGAAGCTCGAACAGCCGCAGCGTATGGCCAAAAGGGGCGGTATCAATCACGATGTGATCGTACTTGCCGTTCTCCAGCAGCTCTTGAACGGCCAGGAGCGCCGCGACCTCCGCCATTCCCGGCAGCGTGGTATCCAGCAGCGGGGCAATTTCCTCTTTGCTGAACAGCGTTCCCCGCTCCACGATATCGAGAATCGCCCCGCGGTTTCCGGCCAGAAACTTCCTGAACTCTCGCTCGCTGTCAATCTGCCAGGCGTAGAGCCGGCCCCGTGCGGCGTCCAGTTTTTTCGGCGTAGCCCCCAGCCGCACCTGCAGGATGTCAGCAAGGGAATGCGCCGGATCAGTGGACATCAGCAGAACCGACTTCCTGGCGTGGCGCACCGCCGTCCGCAAAGCCAAAGCAGCGGCGACAGTCGTCTTGCCGACCCCGCCCTTGCCCACGACAAAAGTCAGCATGGCCACAAAGAGCATTCTATGGGAAGAAAAGCAAAAACCTTACCGCCTGATACCGCTGATCACCCACAAGATACGAACCTTCGGCCATCGCACGTTCTCTGATCAGCTTGAATCAGTTTGATCAGCGTAATCAGCGGTCAGATTTTTGCTTTTCGGCGGAGAACATCGACATTCGGTACCTCGTCGCGATCAGGCGCGATCACGTTGCGATCTCGGCG
>JBLMYN010000588.1:0-5657 GCA_050258305.1 Actinomycetota bacterium | reverse complement strand
CGCGCCAGCAGCAGGTTGGCCACGTTTGCGCATGCAATCAGCAGGATCACCATGGCAGCCGCCAGCAGCAGGCAGAGGCCGGTCTTCGCGTCTTCCATGCTGTTCACGCCCCCGGCGCCGGAAGTCACGCGGATCACCTGGTTCTTAATGTGGCTCCTGTCTTCATTGGGATTGATATTGCCCGGCTGGGAGAGAAACTGCCGCAGCTCGGCTGTCATATGCGCCGAGACCGCCCCGGGTTGCGCCCCGGGACGCAATCTTCCAATCAGATAAAGCCACGCCGTGCTGGGCAGGTGGAGCAGGGAATTCTCACGGTACATCGTCGGTTCCAGAGCAATGGGCATCCAGAAATCCGGCGGGTCCGCTTCAAGCCTGTCGCCAAAGAAACCCGGCGGAGCGATGCCGATCAGCGTCATGGGAATGCCGTTGATCGTCACGTTGTTGCCGACCATGCCGGCATCGCGTCCGTACTTCTCCTGCCACGCGCGATAGCTCATCACCGCCACCGGCGCAGCTCCGGGCCGGTCGTCATCAGCGGAGATCAGCCGCCCCGCGGCCGCCCGCAGCCCCAGAACCGAAAAGTAGTTGCCGGAAACCAGTTCTCCGGTAAAGGACTCCGCCGCACCCGTGCCTGCGCGGCGCACGCTCAGGTCAGGGCGGTTGGTCTGCGAGGCCGCAAGCTGCTCGTATTCCGGCGTATGGTCACGCAGGTACTCATAGAGGGGAAACGAGAACATGGTCCAATCTTTCTGCAGGGAACCTTCCGTGCAGCAGTTGTATTTGTCGCCGACCCGGTACAGACCGCCGGGATCATTTACCGGCAGTGGCTTCAGCAATACCTCATGCACCATCGTGAACACGGCAGTGTTGGCGCCGATGCCCAGCGCCAGCGTGAGCACAGCCGTAATCGTGAATGCCGGCGCGTTGCGCAACTGCCGCAGCGCGTAACGGATGTCCTGGACCAGCGTAAGCATGCGTGAGCTCCCAAAGGCATTGTTACCTTGTGTCAGACGCGCGAGAAGGTCGAGCGTAAGCAGGCGAGTTGCGCGTCCCGTGATCGCGTGGCGAACTACTGGTTTAGATACGGATCACGATGCAGAATGGTTGCGAAAATTCTTCAATTTCAGGGATTGGGATTAACATTCCGCTATGGCTGCATTCACTCAGCCGCTGACAGAGAAGCTGGCCGCGTTTGTGAAAGCCATCGGCCTCGAGGTTCGGCCTGCCTCGCTCGACACGCCGACTTTCCTGCCCGGACTTGCCATCAGTCACGGGGCGATTCTCATCGATGAGGAGAAACTTCTTTATCCCGGCGACATACTTCACGAAGCTGGACATCTGGCCGTCGCAGCCCCGGATTGCCGCAAAGAGATGTGCGGCAATGCCGGCGAAGATGGCGGTGAAGAAATGGCGGCGATTGCGTGGTCCTATGCGGCTGCTGTTTACCTTGATCTGGAGCCTGCGGTGGTTTTTCACGGCAACGGCTATCGCGGCGGTTCGAGCACGATTGTTGAGCAATTCGCCGAGCGCCGCTATATCGGCGTGCCCGTCCTGGAGTGGCTGGGTATGACAGCGGATGTGAAGACTGCAGCAGGGCTCAAAGTGCCGCCCTATCCACATATGCTCAAGTGGCTGCGCGATAGCTGAATCGTGATGGTTTCTGAGCTTGCCAAGGGACGATTCATCCGGTGCGCCTCTATATGCAAGAGCGCACCGGATTTCAGTCGCGGAAGCTTGCCCGGTGCAAACTCCCGCCGGCTCATCACATAACCCTCAACGTTGAGACGCACCCACCGCAGAGACGGGGCCGGACGTATCAACTCATCAACCCGCGTTCATCCGTCCAGTGCTGATTCCGTCCTTCCTATATCGGCAAAGGCGTGGCTTTTCCGCCAGGAATCGCCTGCAGAGCTTTTCTCCGCGCTGCCTTTCTGCGGCCATCCTGTGATCGGAACTTATCCACAGATGCTCCGCCAACAACCGGCGTCAGCTCGAGAAACCGCTTCCTCGCCCGGAAAAGCAGGATGCGCAAGTGCGCTCTGCTTACGCCCAGTCGCCGGCAGACCTGTCCCCGGTCTTGTTCATCGAGGAAAACCTCTATGAGCAACTGGCGGTCAAAAGGAGAGAGCTCAGCCAGCACCTTTCTCACACGTTCGCACGCTTCTGCAGCTTCAAGCATGCCATGCGGGCTGCGGAACGGGCCCCGACCTCGTTCCATCACCTCCGCCTCGCCGTTGGAATCCGGGTCTTCCAGCGCCACAAAGCGCCGCTCCGAGCGCAACATTTCCAGAGCCACGTTTCGGCACACGGCGTGAACAAACCCCCCAAAGCGCTCCGGATGGCGCACTCCATCGCGTTTTCGGACTGCCACCAGCACGCGAGCAAAAGTTTCCTGTATCCCCTCCTCAACCAGTTCGGGTGCGCGAAGATATTTCCGCAGCTTCGCCCGGATCAGGGGCGTAAAGTACTGAAAGAAGTGGTGTTCGGTTTCCGGGTCTCCCCGGTGCAATGCCTCGAGATAGGCGGCATCAAAGCTCAGCAGGTTGACTGTGATGGCCGAGGCCATGTTTTGATCTCTCCTTTAGCCGATTCGTACTCCTGCCCCGTTGGCCTGCAAGGACAGACAATTCACGAACAAGCAGAGCGGCTACTCATATAGCGGTGGAAAACGGCAATATCCGCCAGGTGTGGAGGAAATTTTTTTTGCGTAGCGATTTTTCGGGCAGGCTGGAACCCAAACCGTTGACTATGAGAGCTTTTTAACCATGCTGTTGAGGCGACGGTTATCTCTTGCAGTTTGAAGCCGGCAACTTATAATTAGCCCAATTTTTGAGGCAAAGGGCGGCAGCGTGGCCGACAATCAAGGGGAAATCACACTCCTGCTCCATCGCTGGACGGCGGGGGACCAGGACGCGCTCAATCACATTTTCGAGCTATTGGAACCAGAGCTCAAACAACTGGCCAGGAGATTGCTCGTGCGCGAATACCGCAACCATACGTTACAGCGCACCGAACTGGTCAATGAGCTTTTCCTCAAGCTGGCGAAGAGCGAAAAAATTGAGTTTGCGGATCGTAACCATTTCATTGCTGTCTGCACTATGAAAGTGAAATGGACTCTGATCGAGCGCGTGCGCGAAAAGCGAATCGAGCTCATTGCGATGGAGGGGCTCCCCGAAGGCTCGTTCGGATACTCCAGCAAGCTCGAACTGATGCTGGTTGTAAGCGAACTGCTGGACAAGCTGTCGCGATTAGACCCGACGAGATATTCCGTTGTAGTGCTCAGATCGTATCTGGGCTGTACCACAAAAGAGGTCGGCGAGCTGCTTGGCATCAGCGAAAACGTTGTCGAGCACGAATTTCATCGCGGACGAAAATGGCTGTTTAAGAAGTTGGGAGAAGACCCGCCATGTCAGGCTCTGGGGACCAGTCCGAGCAGGTAATCACGCTTTTTTCCGAGATGCTCCGCCGTGAACGGCCGGAACGCAGGAGCTTTATCGAGCAAACGTGTGCGGGCGATCAGGACCTCTACCGCGAGCTCTCGGAAATGCTGGAGTGGGAAGAGCGTATGGGCGGCTTCCTGACGGATCCCCTCATTCAGTACATCGATTTTGAAGCCCAGGAGCAGCCATTTGAGCCCGGGCAACTGGTTGCGGACCGCTTTACAATCATTCGTTTCGTGGCTTCCGGCGGCATGGGCGTGGTGTACGAAGCCTTTGACGAGAAGCGACAGAAGCGCATTGCCATCAAGTGTTCCCGGCCTGGATTTGGCCCTCTGCTCTCGCCTGAACTGGAAGGGGCGCTGAAAGTCCTCCATCCCAATATCTGTCGCGTCCATGACACGCATACGGCAAACACCGGCTCCGGCAAGGTTGATTTTCTTACCATGGAGTTCATTGACGGTGAAAGCCTTGCCGAGCGCCTGCATCGCCGGGGCAAGCTGGAGCCGGAAGAAGCCCTGGAAATTGCACGCCAGCTTTGCGCCGGAGTGGCAGCGGCTCACGAAGCCGGAATTCTTCACCGTGATTTGAAAAGCGGAAACGTTCTTTTGGCCCGGAAGGAAGACGGAACATTCCGGGCCGTAATTACTGATTTTGGCCTTGCCACTGAGGCGCACCTCGACGCCGAACTCGAAGGCGGCACGCCACGCTATATGGCGCCGGAACTACGGCGTGGCAAGAAGCCAAGCAAGGCCTCTGATGTATATGCCCTTGGGGTGATTCTCTATGAAATGGTTACCGGCGAGCCGCCATTCGAGCCGGACAGTCACCGGGATCTGAAGACGGACGCAAAGCCGTTGCCGCCCAGCACGGTAAACAAAGATCTGCGACCGCTCTGGGACAAGGCAATTTTGCCTTGTCTGGACTCCGATCCGGATGGGCGGCCCCAGACGCATGAAATTCTGGCGGTTTTTGACCGGAAGCCGATTTGGAAATCGCCTGTCTTGGCCATCGCGGCCCTGATCCTGGTATCGCTTGCTGCCGCGTTTCAGCGTCCTATCATGCGGTTCTTTACGCCCGCTCAGATCAGGCTGGCCATTTTTCCGGCGGAAACGGGTAATGGCCTGGAGCAATTCGGCAAAGGACTCTTGCAACAAGCTGTGGAACGAATCCGGAGAAACCAATCCGGGACAGGGTTTATTGCCATTTTGCCGCCCTCCACACTCGCCGCCAGGGGCGTGCACAGCCCCGAACAAGCGCACAACCTTTTGCGTGCGACCCACGCTCTCGTGATCAAGCTGAGCAGCCATGGCGACGCACTCGATCTGCACGCCGAGGTTCTGGAGTTGAGCCACGATACGCATGTGCGCGACTTCAAAGCCCGCTATTCCTCGCTGACAAAGCCTGATATGCCCGCGGTCCTGTCGGATGCTATCGCGGGAGCGCTGCATTTGCGCAATCCGGAGCCATACGGAGCGGTTTCATCTTCAGCCCGGGCTGACTATGAAAAGGGCCTGGCGCTGTTAGATGTCGATGAGCAGAACTATGAGCGGGCGATGCAATTCTTCACAGCCGCTGCGGAACAGGATCCCCATTCGGGGTTGCCGCTCGCGGGACTGGCCGAGGCGGAGCTTGCAAAATGCAAGATCACGACTGAAGGCAAATGGATGGACGCGGCAGCGCAATACCTCCAACAGGCGGAAGCCCTCAGCCCGGACTCAGTGCCGGTGCTGCTGGCGAAAGGACATCTACAGGTAAGCTCCGGCCAGCGCGACCAGGCGCTCGAGACCTACCGCAGAGCTGAAGAGCTGGCTCCCAAAAATGTTGAGGTTCTACTGCGGGCCGCCGATGCCTACCAGGACCAGAAATTCCCTGATGAGGCACTCCGGTTCTATCGGCGCGCAATTGCTCTGAGTCCGGGAAATTACAAGACTTATCAGAAGCTTGGTTTGTTCTATTACCTTCAAGGCGACTATGGGGCGGCGGCGGAGCAGTTTCAGAAAGCGGTCAACCTCGCTCCGGGACGCTATGACTTGCATAACTACCTCGCCGGCACACGAGCAGAACTGGGCGCATTTGGCGCGGCCGAACAGGAGTACGCGATCTCGTTGAACATTCACAGAAGCGGATCGGCTCTCTGTGGGCTTGGCGCTGTGAAGGAAAGCGAAGGACGTGATGACGAGGGGGCAGCATTCCTCGGACAATCGGTGGCTCTCGATC
>JBLMYN010000587.1:0-4163 GCA_050258305.1 Actinomycetota bacterium | reverse complement strand
GCGGTGTTCTCGGGGACCTCAAGCACCAGCGCAACTTCAGCCAGCGTCATGTCACCCCATATGCGCATCACTACCACTTCGCGCTGCTCGGGCGGAGGCTCACGCATGGCCTGCTCAACTTCCAGGGCAGCTTCCACCAGGCCGGCAGGTTTCACCAGCCATTCCTGACCATCAAGCGATTGCAGCCGGGCGCTGCCGCGGAGGGCATTCAGCGCGCGGTTTCGTACCGCCTTAAACAGATATGGACGCGGTTCCCCGGGCAACTCGGCCTTCTTCAACAGCTCAAGAAACACCTGCTGCAGAACATCCTCGGCACTGGCACGGTTCCCCAGCAGGCTGGTGCTGTACGCCAGCAGAGCCGGGCCGTGTTGCCGGTAGAGGTCCTGCACATCCTCGTGTGTAAGTCTTGCAGCCATCCGCCTCGCATGCTTCTGCCCTGCTTACATCCCATTCACACTTCAAATCGACGAATTTGTCTAACGGACCGGGAAATTTTTCGGGCCAAAAGATAAGCCGCCCCGAAGAGCGGCTTCAATGTTTGTAGACGGGCCTGTTTATTTGAAGAAGCTGTCGGCCTGGGCCAGGCGCTTGTTGACCTCGTCCCAGTTGACCACGTTCCACCAGGCTTTCAGGTACTCAGGACGGCGGTTCTGGTACTTGAGATAGTAGGCGTGCTCCCACACGTCATTTCCAAGAATCGGGAACTCGCCGTTGCTTATGGGACTGTCCTGATTGGGAGTGGATGTCACCTTGAACTCGCCTGATTTGGTCTTCACCAGCCAGGCCCAGCCGCTGCCGAACTGGTTGGCGCCGGCGGCCTCGAACTTTTCCTTGAAGGCATCAAAGCTGCCGAACGTCTTGTTGATGGCGTCAGCGATGGCGCCTGTGGGATTGCCGCCCTTTTTGGGTCCCATGATCTGCCAGAACATGGTGTGGTTTACGTGGCCGCCGCCGTTATTGCGGACCATGCCACGCACATCTTCCGGCACCGCGTTCAGGTTCCGGAGCAGGTCTTCCGGAGTTTTGCTTCCCAGTTCAGGGTGTTTTTCGATCGCGGCGTTCAGTTTGGCCACGTAGGCTGCGTGGTGCTTGTCATGGTGCAGGTGCATGGTCTGTTCGTCGATGTGGGGTTCCAGCGCGTTGTATGGGTAAGGGAGCGCCGGTACTTCGTGGGCCGTTATCGTTCCTTGTGCCATGTTGAATCACCTTCCTTGAATTTATAAGTCCGTCGGTTAAAGGCCTTAGATATTCTAAACCTTTGCCCGTTGGCAAGCGTCCGCGGTCAGAAGGCCGCGAACGCCAGCTCCAGCAGGGTTTTCTGCTCCATCTCGTGCGCCGTATGCGAGCCGGTTGCCGGAGTGGATGACCATGAGCGCTTTACCGTCCTAAGCCGCTGGCCGCGCAGCAGTCGCTCCAGCAGAGGCACAATAAAAAACAGCGCACCCATATTGGCCGGCTCTTCCTGAACCCACAAAAACTCGCGAGCGTTGGGATGCTGCGCCAGGGCCGCCTCGATCTCAGCCTCAGGAAATGGGAACATCTGTTCGATAAAGATGATGGCCGTGTCCTGTCTGTTGCGTCGCTTGCGCTCGCGCCGCAGTTCGTGACCGATTTTTCCCGTGCAGAAGATGATCCGCTCGCCATTGGTGATTTCCGGGTCCGGGATGACAGTCTGAAATTTTCCATTGCTCAACTCACGCAAGGGACTGGCCGCGTCAGGATGCCGCAGCATGCCTTTGGGCGTGAAGACAATCAGAGGCTTGCGCCAGCTGCGCAGCGCCTGCCGCCGCAGCAGGTGGAAATACTGTGCCGCCGTGGAGGGCTGCGCCACCTGGATGTTGTCCTTGGCTGCGAGCTGCAGGTAGCGCTCAATGCGGGCGCTCGAGTGTTCCGGCCCCTGGCCTTCATAACCGTGCGGCAGCAGCATCACCAGTCCGGAGAGCAGCCCCCACTTGTCTTCGCCGGCGACAAGGAACTGGTCAACGATCACCTGCGCGCCGTTGGCGAAGTCGCCGAACTGCGCCTCCCACAACGTGAGACCGTCAGGATAGTCGCGGCTGAAACCGTACTCAAATCCAAGCACGGCTGCCTCAGAAAGAATCGAATTGTGCGCTTCAAACCACGCCTGGTCCGGCTCAATGTGGCAGAGCGGGACGTACTCCTGCTCATTTTCGGTATCGATGAGCACGGAATGGCGCTGGTTGAAGGTGCCGCGGCGCGCATCCTGGCCGGAGAGCCGAATGGGAATGCCTTCGCGCACCAGCGAGCCGAACGCCAGCGCCTCGGCCATGCCGTAATCCAGATTGAGCTTCCCGGTGCCCATTTTGTGCCGCTGTTCCAGCAGCTTCTTGATCTTGGGGTGAATGTTGAACCCTTCGGGATAACTGGTAAGCTTTTCCGTGATTTGGCGCAGCGTATCCTCTGCCACCGCCGTGGGGACTTCCATGGCCGGGTTGTAGCGCCCGCCGGCATATCTGTCCCAGTACGCAGGCAGCTTGCGAAGAACAGGGGCTTTCTCCATCTTTGCGGCTTTGTCGTACGCGGCGTCAATATGCTCGCGGAAGCGCGCAGACATTTCACTGGTATCGATCTTGTGCTGTTCCGCATAGATCTCGAACAGCGGAGGATGCTCATTGATTTTTTTGTAGAGGAGAGGCTGGGTGATGGTGGGATCATCCACCTCGCTGTGCCCGTGCCGCCGGTAGCCGATCAGATCGATAACCACGTCGCTGCCGAAACGGTAGCGGAATTCGAGCGCCATCCTGGCCACGCGCAACACCGCCTCGGGGTCTTCAGCATTGACATGGAAGATCGGAATGGGCTGCCGCTTGGCCAAGTCCGAAGAGAACCGGGAGGTGTGCAGTTCGCTGGGATTCGTGGTGAAGCCGATCAGGTTGTTGACAATCAGGTGAATACAGCCACCCACCGAATAGCCCTTCAACCCGGAGAAATTCAGCGTCTCCGCCCAGATGCCCTGTCCGGCGAACGCTGCGTCGCCGTGCATGATAATGGGCAGAATCTTCTTTTCGCCGCCGGGCTCTGCGTGCATCTGCTTGGCGCGGGTTCGGCCCAGGACAACCGGATCCACGGCTTCCAGATGGCTGGGGTTCGACGCCAGATGCATGCGCAGGGCCTGGCCGCTGCGGGTGTGATACTCGCCCGTCGCGCCCTGGTGGTATTTCACATCGCCGCCGCCGAGCACGCTCCGCGGATCAACATCTTCAAACCCGGCGAATACGAACTCCGCGGGAATGCCTACGATCAGGCTCATCACCGTGAGCCGGCCACGATGGCTCATGGCCATCACGGAGTGGGTCGCGCCGTGGTCGGCCGCCGCTTCCAGCAGCGTGTCGAGCAGCGGAATGAGCGCCGTGGCGCCCTCGCCCGAATAGCGTTTGGTGCCCAGATAGCGTGTCTGCAGGATCTGTTCAAAAAGATCGGCCTGGAGCAGACGTTCAGCCAGCCAGCGGCGATCCACCTTCTGGGGCTGTGGGTGCTCCATCTGTTGCTGTATCCACTCCCGGCGTTCCGGCTGAGGCAGGTGCATAAAGTCAGCGCCTATGGTTCCGCAATAAATGCGGCGCGCTTCTCCGGCTGCCCCCCCATCGATGCGGATTTCCGGATATCCACCGGCTATGGGCCCGCCGAAGGGGTGCAAATCCGCGTCCATGTAGCCCCAGCGGCGGAACAGGTCGAATACGCGCTCTCGTTCCTGGGACTGCTGGGATTGCTCTGTCTCTGGAAGTTCTGTATGAGTGCTCATGATTTACGCTTGAAGGTCTCAACCCTCTCAGATGACGCCGTCATCAAGGGCCAACTTATGAGGATATCACCCAGTGATATCGATTAAATTCACCCCTCCAGCGATTCAGCTCCCAGGGTCGAATGCGCGCCTGCAGTTTTCGCCCAAAAAGCAAGCGTCCTGCGAAAGGTTCGCAGGACGCCAGGCAGCCCTCCCCCAGAACTGCCTTACCACCGAGAGCAGTCTAGAATCACACTGGCCTCTCGTCCACGTCACTTTGGTAACGTTACCTACAGCGCGTGCTGAACTGACGGACATTCTCAGGTATTGTCCTGTATCTGCTTTGGAGATCAGTAGTTACGCGGAATGAAACTTAGGAGAGGAAGTTACATCTAATCTTTTGTTAGGATTGAGGGTGCTG
>JBLMYN010000586.1:0-2654 GCA_050258305.1 Actinomycetota bacterium | reverse complement strand
CAGATTCCCATAGATTTTATCGCCGGCACCAGCGTGGGCTCAGTCATTGGGGCGGGATACGCAAGCGGCATATCCGCCAAAGAACTGGACGAAATTGCCCATCTGGTGCGCTTCAAAGATTTTTCCCGCTGGACCTTCTCCCGCTTCGGCCTCTTCAGCAATGACAAGATGTCCATCTTCCTGGGCAAGATCCTGCGCTGCAAAACCTTCGAGGAGCTCAGGATCCCTCTTGCCGTCGCGGCCACTGACATCATCACCGGCGAACCGGCGGTCTTCACCAGCGGCGACCTTGTGGCTCCCGTGCGCGCAAGCTGCGCTTATCCGGGAATGTTTCAGCCCGTGCAGATAGGATCGCGGCTTCTGGTTGACGGTCTGCTCGCGCATGCCGTTCCCGCCATGCCGTTGCGTGAAATGGGCGCAGAGCGCGTACTTTCCATCCACATGGCTGCTCACTGGGTCAAGCCTCGCGGGCCGCGACACGTGTTTGATGTCATCGGCCAGTGCTTCTCCATCGCGCAGGACAGAATGTGCGGACCCTGGCGCGCCGCGTCTGACCTGGTGCTGGAACCGGAGATCGGCGACTTCGGTTACGACGATTTTGCCCGCGCCGGCGACCTCATTACCGCCGGCGAGGCAGCCTGCCGCGCCGCCATACCGACCATCCGCGCGTGGTTCCCTGCGCCGGCGCCCGAACCGGCCCAGCAGCAGCCGCAGGCCGAAACAGCAACTGTACCGGTTGTAGCCAAGAGCTGACCCTATTGTCGCAATCTGGCTCATAACAACTCGAAGCAGAACCTTCCCAGGCGCTCGCCATCCGGCGAATAGACTTCCAGAAGAAACCGGTCCGTCACCGGACGGTCGCCAACATCAAAGCTGACGCGAAAAACCCGTTCGTCATAGGAAACATCGGCCGGCATGCCGATCATCCTGACTGACTCGGGACGAAAACTCGTGGCGACCAGCGCGTCGTAATCGCGCAGTTTGAATTTCAATCCCAGCAGCAGATTCTGCGGGTTGCGGCCGTAGTTCAGCGACGAGGTCGGTTCTTCCAGAATCATTTTGCGCAGAGAAGCTGTTATGCGAAAACTGAAGCGCCTGGGAAACCTGCGCAGGCGCGTGCCGTCGGCGAGCACAACCCTGGCGTTCAGCCCGCGGGAAACGCGGTGAGCGCCCTGAATCTGCGGGCACTCGATCAGGGCAAACAGCGAAACAACGGCGCCGGATGGCTGCAGTTGAATCAGCTTGTAGCCCGCGGGAGTCGCCGCGCGCATGCCGTCGTTGGCATCCAGTGAACCTGGCCGCGCCAGCACCGGGAGCAAAACAAAAAACACCGCCAACAGCGTTGCACAAAACCCGCGAGTGCTTTCCGGCTTCATAGTACCTTCCGCGCAACGCCAGCCTTCTGGCGTAACCTGGCCTGCTCGTGATACACAAGAGCTTCCATCTCTTAAGAAAACCGCGAAAGGAAAGAAGATGCCTCGTTTGCTCTGTTTTACCGCCCATCCTGACGACGAAGCGGGCGGATTCGGCGGCACGCTGCTCCACTACGCCGAGCAAGGCGTGGAAACCCATGTGATTTGCCTCACTCCGGGGCAGGCGGCAACGCATCGCGGCGGAGCAAAATCCGATGACGAGCTTTCCGCCGCGCGGCGCAAAGAATTCGCGGAAGCGTGCAAACTGCTGAAAGTCAGCCAGGGCACGGTGCTCGATTATCCTGACGGTAAGCTCGACCAGCAAAATTTTCATTCCGTGGTTGCCGACCTTACCCGCCGCGTGCGCCAACTGAAACCCGATGTCATCATGACCATGGGCACTGAAGGCGCCATCACCGCGCATCCTGATCACTCCATGGTCTCCATCTTCGCCACCATGGCTTACCACTGGGCCGCGCGCAGCAACCGCTTCGCTGACCAGTTGCAGAACGGGCTCGCTCCCCATCAAACAAAAAAACTCTATTACGGAACCGCGCTCTTCACCATGCCGGACCGTCAGCCCGTAGCGCTGGCGCCGTCGTCTGCCGTGATCGAACTCGCGCCGCATGAGCTGGAGACAAAAATCGCCGCGTTCAAATGCCACTCCAGCCAGGCCCCGCTCTTCGGATTTTTTGAAGAGACGGTCCGCCGCCGCGGCCGGCTGGAGCTGTTTGCCCTTGCCGCCTCCGCGCAACCGCGAAAAGTGGAGACGGAAAGAGACCTGTTTGCGGGAATAGCAGCGGGCAATTAGCAAATAGCAATTAGCCAGCAGCATTCATTACAGTCGGCAATCTGCATTCAGCCATGAAAGATGGCCCGAAACTGCGTGCGACCGCAGCGTCATCGCGCGTGCCCGGAAAAGCAAACCTTACCGCTGATTAACACTGATCACACTGATTTAAACAGCAAGTCCAGACAACGCGATGTGTCTGCGGGCTAACTACAATTACAAATTCCTCGTGTTTAAATCAGCGATTTCAGCGTTCATCAGCGGTAAGCATTTTCGGTGCTGCCCGGCCATGCTAACGGGCTGAATGCTGACTGCTGACTGCTGACTGCTTACTTCGCCAGCGGCTGCAAAATTTCGCTCAACACGTCCGGCTTCGATTCATCTCTCACCAGGTGCGCGTACTTCTCGCCGCCGTGGTAATCAATCGCGTGCGTCTTGAAGAAATCGCCGTT
>JBLMYN010000585.1:0-4049 GCA_050258305.1 Actinomycetota bacterium | reverse complement strand
CCGGGCGGAAGCGTGACTCTGACCATCCAGTTCCGCGATTTCGGCGGAATGTTCATGGAGCATTGTCATAACACGGTGCACGAAGACAACGCCATGTTGCTGCGTTGGGACATCAGCAAGGTTGGAGCTCCGTTCCTGGATCCTCTGCCTACGCCGATTCCAACACCGCAGGGCGTCAAGTTCGAGCCCCCGACTGAAATCCTTCCCACCGCTTTCTAAGCGTGAGTGAGAAGGAAGCTTGAAAGGAACAGCGCGGCGGCCCGCCTTGCATAGCATGTATCCTCGCTCAATGCTATGCCGCGGGAGGCGGTTCGCCGCCGCTGTTTCGGTTTCCTGAGATTGAGGAGTTGAGTTGATGCCAAGGAAAGCTTTTTTTAGTACCGTTGTTTCGGCCGTAATGATCACGGCCGCCGTTGTCTGCATCTTCAGCGGACCCGACGCCGTTGCCAGCGGCCCTCGCTGGGGCGCCGGCTATTTTCCCAATGTTCCCCTGATCACCCAGGACGGCAAGACCGTGCACTTTTATGATGATCTTCTAAAGGGCAAAACTGTAGCCATAGACCTGATTTATACCCACTGCGTGGATTCTTGTCCGCTGGAGACTGCCCGGCTTGCACAGGCGCAGAAGCTTCTCGGCGACCGCGTGGGCAAGGATATCTATTTCTATTCCATCACCATCGACCCCAAGAGGGACACGCCTGCCGTGCTGAAGGCCTACGCGAAGCAATATCACGCCGGCCCAGGCTGGCTGTTTCTTACCGGCAAGGCATCTGACATTGACCTGATCAGCAAGAAGCTCGGGCTATATTCCGATCCTGATCCGGACAACCGGGACGGCCATACGACTCAGCTCATGGTCGGGAACGTGCCAACCGGACAGTGGATGCTGAACTCGGCAACGGAGGATCCGCACTTTCTGGCCACCCAACTGGAAACCTACATCAGCGGCTGGAAGAAACACAGCAAACTGGGCACAAAAAGCTACGCAGAAGCGTCCGTCATGAAAGTGAAAGCGAGAGGCCAGTACCTGTTCGCCACTCGCTGTGTTGCATGCCACACCATTGGACACGGTGTACGCATTGGACCGGACCTGCTTGGCGTAACCAATATCCGCGACCACACGTGGCTGACCAAGTTCATTCAGAAACCGGATGAGATGATCGCTGCCAAGGATCCGATCGCCGTGGACCTTTACAAGAAATACAAACACGTCGAGATGCCGAACGTGAATCTGGGGCCGCAGGATGTGCAGTATCTCATTCAATATATCGAAAAGGTAACCAACGAAGAGCAGAAGCCGCCGGCGGATGCGACGACTACGTCAGCCGTACAAACAAAGGCAAATCCCGGCGCCCAGAACTAAGTTTTGACAGATTTGGCTGCGCTCGACCTACTTTTAGCGGAGAGGACTCACGTATTGAGTTCCTCTCCCAGGCGAGCTTTTTTCCTTCCATCCACCTTCATCGCGTAAGCCAGGAACGCGAGCGCGCCGTAAACAGCGCAAAGGGAAATATCCAGAACAAGGCGAACAACGAATAATACGAATACAGGATTCCGTAAAAGAAATCCGGCGAGCGTTCGCTGCGCAGGTAATAAAGCGTATTCAGGGCGGAAATGACGCCGATGATAATGATCAACCGCAGCAGGGACAGGGGATGATGCGGAACGGTGATGAAGAGCAGCGCCAGGCAGGCATAGTGCACTGGATAACGCGTGTTGGTAATGAGCCGGTCCCATAGGGAGATTACGCGCGAACCGAGCGGGCGTTTCCAGACGATGCGGAGAAACATCAATTCTTCGCGAACGTAGCTGCGGTCCCACCGCAGCAGCATGCGGCAGAGTTTGCCGTAAGAAACAGGGGTCACGGTGTGCACGGCGGCAGAGCGCTGGTACACCGTATCGTAGCCGCAGGAGAGGACCAGATTGGTAAGGGACCGGTCTTCTCCAATCGTGCACGGCGCGCCCAGGAATTTCTGCTCCAGCCAGACCTTCAGCACCTTGCGCACAATCGACGTACGGTACGCTGTAAGAGCGCCGGGACAACAGTACACCGTTCCGAAACCGGATTCGGATGCCCGCAGCATATCGAAGGACAAAATGTAGCGCACGTGCAGCATGCGGGGAATGACCCCCTGGCTCCGGTTGTAAACTTTCACCTTGCCGGCAACGGCTCCCACGCGAGCGTTGCGGAACGGGCCCGCAATTGCCAGCAGGGATCCCGCGTCGATGACGCTGTCAGAATCGAGCGTCACCACAATTTCCCCGCTCGCATGTCTAAAGCCGGTAGCCAGGGCTTCCCTCTTTCCGCGATTCCTGGGCAATTGGTGCGTCATCACCTGTCCCGCATACTTTGCTGCGGCATCCTGGATGTGAAGCCAGGTATCGTCGACGCTCCCGTCATCGACCACAATCACCTGCAGCCGCTCCCGCGGGTACCGCGCCTGCATTACGGATTCGATCGATTTGCGCACCATCTCGCCTTCGTTGTAGGCGGGAATGATGACGGTCAGAGAAGGCGCATCCTCCATGGTTGCGGAAGGCGCGCTTCTGTAGCGGAACCAGAGCACGGTACGAAAGGCAAGCAGGAGCGTGCCCATCAGGCTCCAGAGGATGGCGGGACGAATAATCAGATGGGCCCACCGGCTGCTCTCCGCATCAAGCAGCACGGGACGGAACCAGTTTCCCTGTACGGCTCCGTAGATCATCAGGGTGAGCCCGGCAAGCACCGCCGCACACAGCAGGTGATCCCACGTGTCAGGCGTCTCGGGCGTAGTTTCGTTGTCCTGTTGCCCATGTGCCAAGCGGGCTTCTGCATTGTTCAACTTCTCCCCGAGCACCTCTGGATGAAGGCCTTCGGGCAACTGCTCTGACAGGTTCGAACCGGAAGGAATATCTTCGACAAACTGAACGGGTTCCATCTGACTCCTGCAGCGTGTGTCTTTGCGGACACGGCGGGCTATTTTGATTTCGAGCCTTAAAGCAACGATTACGGATAGTTTAAACGAACCCCAGCCGGGCGAGAAGTTGCGGGGGCGGTCACTTCAGTGCCCGTCGGCGAACGCCCCTTCGGGCCTTAGTCCTCTCAGTACCCGCGCGATACGCCCATGCGAGACGTGCGGCCATCCGGGACAAGGAGGCATGCGGCCTGAGAGACCTCCCCACCCTGCCTTTGATCATCTGCGTGGTTGTTGATGCATCACCGGTAATAGCCGGTCTTGGTCCGCGTGCGTACAGGGCCCAGGCGAAAGACGTCGCTTTCCGGGAGACTTGTCCGCTCCTGCGCCAGGCTGCGCCCCGCAAATTGGAGAACTGCGGCGAAGAGAAGCACCTTGATCAGGATGTGCTGAGTTCTGTTCATACTCTTACCTCTTTGCTGCTCCTGCTTGCGACGGAATGCGCCCAGGCGCCCAGCAGCGGAAAAACGCCGGCGCCATTCAGGCTGAGCTTGAGTGCAACATGTTTCCTCCCAGGGCATGTCGCCGTGGCAATAGCGCTCTCGCGCAGCCTCTTGCTGCTGCGCCGGGTCAAGGAAACAAACCTGGTTTCACAAAATCAGATTGGACCGCGATAGCGGCGGAGCCGTACCGCTCCCGCGAAGAATAACGCGCCCACCGCCAGTCCAATCCACAAACCCGGCTCGCTGAAGAAATGATGGGGAATGAGATTTGCCATCACTGTGCCGTGGGCGTCGCCAGCCGCAGCCGCGTTGTGCTCCTGCGGCCCCAGGAAGCGCTCCTGTAGGAGAGCAAGGAAATACGAAGTGTCAAAGGCAATTTTCTCGATTCCGTAGATCATGAAAGGGGGAAGTACCGCCCAGACCAGCGGTGCTCGGGGAGCCCACGCGGAAACCAGCAGCAGCCAGCCGTAAATGGGCGCATACCAGAGACCGTGAACCAGAAGAATATGGTAGAGCAGCGTCAACGATACCTTGAAAAATGGCGAGTGCGACCAGAGTTCGCCGACGGGAATGCCACTGCCCAGCATTACCAGGCTGCTCAGGAGCAGCATGATGAACTGAGTAACGATGGTGATGACGAAGGAGAGCAGCG
>JBLMYN010000584.1:0-3625 GCA_050258305.1 Actinomycetota bacterium | reverse complement strand
CGCGAGGAAATTGAGAAACTACAAGGCTGATTCAGGAACAGGGAATGGCTACTCAGAAAACTACATTTGTTGCAAACGGCGGTCCTGCGCGTTTCTCCGCCCGCTATGAATTTGGGCTTGTGGTTCTCTTCTTCTTTACCTGGGGAACGGTTTTTCTTGACCGCATGAGCGTGCTCTACCTTGCTCCTTTCATCGCGCCCGACCTGAAGCTGACGCACGCAGATGTGGGCCTGCTGGCGTCATCCCTGGCGGTGGCCTGGGCCGTGTCATCACTGGTCTTCGGCGCCGTGTCAGACCGCTTTGGACGGCGTCCGGTGCTGGTGCCCGCGGTATTCGCTTTCTCCCTTCTCTCCTGGCTTTCCGGCATTGCAAGATCTTTCGGCCAGTTGTTTACCGTGAGGACGCTCATGGGCGTGGCGGAAGGGCCAACCTGGTCCACGATCACGGCGACCATTGAAGAATCCTCCATTCCGGAGCGCCGTGGCCGCAACGTGGGAGTTGTGGTGAGCGCGGCCGCGCTGGTAGGGCTGGCGCTGGCGCCCATCCTCACTACACAGATCGCGGCCCGCTGGGGCTGGCGCGCAGCCTGCTTTGTGGCCGGCGTGCCCGGCCTCGTGCTGGGAATCATTCTCTGGAAAGTCGTGCGCGAACCGGGCGAGAACGCGGCCCATCCTCATCCCAAGCCGTCGCTCGCCGGATATCTGTCATTGCTGCGTTATCGCAACATGCTGCTGTGTTGCCTGGGCAGCGCGGGGTTCATGACCTGGCTGTGGGTCATGAGCGCCTTTGCCCCGCTCTATATCACAGAGGTCAACAAGAACTCAGCGACGTTCGCGGGATTGATCCTGGCCGCCAGCGGCCTGGGCGCGTTTCTCTGGGGGCTGCTTCTGCCCTGGCTCTCCGACTACACCGGCCGCAAGCCGGCGCTGCTGGTTGTGGCGCTTGTCTCCGCTGCCGTTCCGCTCACCTACCAGATGCCCTTCCTCATCAGCCATCCATGGCTGATGGCGATAGCCGGGTTCATCGCCAATGGCGGGCAGTGCATTGCCGCGCTTACGCTTGTCGTAATTCCGACAGAAAGCGTGCCGCCTCAATTCGCGGCTACAGCCATAGGACTGGCTACCCTGGTGGGCGAAATCATCGGAGGCACGGTGGCTCCGGCTATTTCCGGCGCCATCGCCGACCGGCACGGGCTGGGATCATCGCTCTGGATCGCCGCTGCCGGCGCGCTGATTGTCGGCGTGGCCGCGCTCTTCATCCGGGAAACCGCGCCTTCGAGACTTGTCGGATCGAAGGCTGCCTCGGCGTAGCGTTACTCGAGTGTTTGTTGGAGAAAAGCAAAGAGCCGTGGCGTGAACCCCCGATTGGCAGCGGTTCTTTTCAGATGCAACGAACCCGCAATCAAGCTGATGCGCGCCTCTTTCGCTCCAGGAGCTGACGCTGCCGGGTGAGGCGCTGCAGCGCGGCAACCAGGATGGGCCCGATGTTGCTGAGTTCCTGGCGTGAAGCGCTGGCCTGCTGACGCAGTGCTCTTTCTCCCTCCGGGGTTATGGACAGGGTCACTTGCCTTCTATCGGTATCCGATCCGCGGATGCGACGGATAAGACTGCGCTTTTCACAGCGGTCCGCGAGTTCCACCATGCTGTTGTGGTTCATCTGCATGCGTTCGGCAAGAATGGAGACACTGGGCACGCTTGCGAGAGGCAGGCCTTTGATGGCAAGCAGAAGCTGATACTGCTGCGGATGCAGGCCGGCTGCCCTCGCCTGCTCTTCCATGTAGCGAAGATAGCGCCGAAGTTGGTAACGGAACTCTGCAAGTGCCATGTATTCCGGGTTGGTCAGCAGCTTCGTCTGCTGCGGTTGCGTGCGTCCTTTTTTCTGCATGCCTCTCCAGTCCTGCCTGTCGAATTCTGCTAATTAGAATGTAGATGTCTAAGTTGCCTTGTACGAATGTAAGGGATAGTTGTGTTATTTTCCAAACATTCTCGCTCTGTGAGACCCGGCGAAAAGGAAAGCGGAACACAAGCGTCCTTAAGACTAGGACTGCATTTCAGACAAGCTTACCGGCTTCAGCCGGCGACCACGTCAAATGGCCGCATCATCTGGTTGTCTTCGTGTTCCAGAATGTGGCAGTGCCACACGTATCTGCCGGCGTAGCCCTCGAAACGCGCGATGATGCGAGTGACGAATCCCTGCGGCGCCTGAACCGTATCTTTCCAGCCAGACTCCGCCCTCTCGGGCGGCAGGGCAGGTCCGCCGTAGTGCAGCACCTTTTTCTCCTGAAATGCCAGGACATCAAACCGCCTGCGGTCGAGCACCTGGAAACGCGCCAGATGCAGGTGAATGGGATGCATCTCGTCGGTTACGTTGGCCAACTCCCAGATTTCCACCGAGTTCAGCACGGGCTTCTCCGTTACCGGAGCTCCCCAGTCCGTGTTATTCAGCAGCATGGCCACAGGGACATCGGAATTGACAATCACGTCATTCAGCATCATGGTTCGTGTTCTCACGGCGAGAGACTCTGCCATCCGGTGCACCGGACGCAAAGTCGCGGGCAGTGCAGTGCCATGTTGAGTACCGCGCTTTTGGGATACGCCGCTCCGGGCCACCCGGAACTGCATCAGGGCGGGCTCGCTCTCGGCATTGTCGTCCTGGAGCACGATCTTTTCTCCTGCATGATTGGAAAAGTCCACGAACAGGTCTGCGCGTTCTCCCGGAGCCAGGGCAATATGCCCGAGCTCGACCGGTGCGGTCAAAAGCCCCTGCTCAGTCCCAATCTGGTGAAAGTTCTGCTTGTTGGAGAGAGTGAAGTCGAATGCCCGTGAGTTGGCGGCGTTCAGCACGCGAAGGCGATAAGCGCGCGGCTCGACTTCAAGATAAGGAAAGATTTTGCCGTTCACAAGGACCGCATCGCCGGCGAACTCGCTCTTCCATTTGGCCGGGTAGGCGAACTGGCCGTGGCGGGTGAAGGCGCGATCGCAGACCACCAGCGGAACCTCATATTTTCCGCGTGGGAGCGGAAGCGCATCCTCCACGCTGTCGCGCACAAAGTACATGCCCAGCAGGCCGGCAAAAACGTTGAGACGCGTGATACCCAGAGCGTGATCGTGATACCAGAGCATCGCGGCATCCTGATGGTTGGGATAGTGATAAAGCACGGATTTGCCCGGCGTGTGCCATGCCTCTGGATAGCCGTCACTCTCCGGCGGCGTCCTTCCGCCGTGCAAGTGCATTACGGTGCGCACGTCCGGCACGCTGGTGCCCGCGCCGTGGACAGCGTGATCGATGGCCAAGAGATGCTTATGTGGTAATTCGTTGGCCCATTCCACCAGCACGCCGTGACCTGTGCGCGCCTCAAATGTTGGTCCGGGCGAAATTCCGGCCACACCCCACACACGGGTAGAGGGCACGTCGCGGTGGACCTTGACCGCCAATTCGCGCAGGGGCATGTGGTAATAGGGGAGCTTGATCCGCGCATCCGCCGGACTGGGACGCACACCCGCAGGGCGGGCGACGGGCGGTATCGGCAGCGGGTCAACGAATTTCTTGAGCGATGCCGCGTGCAGCAGTTCGCTGCCGGACTTCTGCGCTGCGCGGCCGTGCGGGGTGAGGCGCGCGGGCCCGG
>JBLMYN010000583.1:0-5263 GCA_050258305.1 Actinomycetota bacterium | reverse complement strand
CGCCGAGCCGCCGCGTGGCGTAAGCGAGCACAAGGCGCAACGCGGCGACGCGCTGCTGCGGGCCATCTGCTCCGCCCTGGCCACGGTATGGAGTTACCGGCTATGCATGAACAATGAAGCCGTGGTGGCGCTTTGCCCCGAACACGCCCGCACCCTGCAGCGTGATGGCTTTACCAAACAGAGCGTGCGCCAGTTTCTTTTTGAAAACACCGGAATCCCGCTGCGCTGCTATGCCGAGCCGGACGGCGGCGAAGGCACGCAGTTTACGGCGTATTATCGCGAGATCAAGATCCAGGGCGAGCCCTGCTACCAGAAGTTTCGCAGCCCGGAATCAATCTCCATTGTGGTAACGGGCGGCACGGCGGGAAAATTCTCGTCCGTCCTGGGGAGCTGGGCCGTCGGCCCCGCCGGCAGCCAGATGGTGACCTATCCGATCCCTGAAAAATGAAGAAGAATGAAGGTGAAATCATGCCTGTGACGCTTGTCCATCCTGGAAACGAAACGCGGCCGCAAGCGGCTCCTCCTCCAGCGCGCCTTACGACCCTGAAGGGGAAGAAAATCGGCCTGCTCGATATCAGCAAGCCGGGGGGAAGCTTTTTCCTTGACCGGCTTGAGGAGTTGCTGCGATCGAAGTACAGCGTGGCTGAGGTGGTCCGCACAAAAAAGCCGACATACACCAAGAACGCGCCGGAGCAGGTGATTGAGCAATTGCGAGGGTTGGATGCTGTGGTGGAAGGGCTGGCGGATTGAGGGTCGTGCACAACGTGCAGTTTGCACGACACCATCAGGCTTGAAAATCTGGGCGTTCCGGCCGTGCCGGTAGCGACAACGGAATTCATCACACCGGCGCGCATCCAGGCCGGAGCGCTGGGCCGGGCAGGCTTTGACGCTGTTTACGTTGAACATCCCATCCAGGACCAGACGCCCGAACAGATAGCCGCAAGGGCCGATGCCGTTGTGGAAGAGATCGCAAAAAGGCTGACCGCAGCCATGTAGTATCAGCCACCGGAGCCATTTCATGGTTGCGTTCTGCCGAAGAACTGAGCTATAGTTGCGCCCTATGTTCACCCGGACGCTCAATCAGGCGCATGCGGCACACCCGCTCCCGTGTGTGTTTCTGCGGGCGCGCTGGTGAGTTGATGGCTTAGAAGGAAAGCAATCATACAGGCCCGCTGCCCGGATGGCAGCGGGTTTTATTTTTGCCGCAGGCGAAAGGAATTTGCGAGATGAGCTCTGCCGAAACTGAAGTTCAAACCAAGAAAGCCGCACAGACAAAGGCGGACAAAAAGATTGCGGTTCTGGGCTGCGGGAAGATGGGAACCATCCTGCTGCAAGGGTTCATGAAGCATGGCCTGGTAAACAAGGGCGAAGCCGTGGCCACGGTGCAGCATGAGGAGCATCGCCGCCAGTTGACACAGGAATTACCAGGTGTGCTGGTGAGCACGGACAATCGCGCTGCCGTTTCGGGCGCTCCTGTGGTCCTGCTGGCGGTAAAGCCGCAGGCGCTGCCGCAGTTACTGGAGGAGATTGCTCCCGTTCTGGCGCCGGAGACGCTGCTCATCTCGATTGCGGCATCCACCACCACCCGGTTTATCCAGCAGCACGTGAGCGAAAAGGTGCACGTTGTGCGGGCCATGCCCAATACCCCGGCGATGGTGGGCGCAGCCATGACGGCCCTGTGCTCCGGCGCCACCGCGCGCAAACATCACCTGGAAATGGCCAAGAACCTGTTTGAAAGCGTGGGGCGGGCGGTGATCGTGGACGAAAAGCACATGGACGCCATCACGGCGCTTTCCGGCAGCGGCCCGGCGTTCACGTTTGTGATTCTGGAATCCATGGCGGAAGCCGGGGTCAAAGTCGGCCTCCCGCGCGAACTGGCCACCATGCTTGCTGCGCAGACGCTCTTTGGCTCGGCCAAGCTTGCTCTCGAAACCGGCCACCATCCGGCGCTGCTGAAAGACGCGGTCCTCACTCCAGCCGGCTGCACCATTGAAGGGCTGATTGAACTTGAAAAGGGCGGCTTGCGCGTGACGCTGATGAACGCAGTCATCAAGACAGCCAGCCGGGCAGCGGAGCTGATGACGAGCTAGGTCCGGTTCGACTGCGGCTTTAGCAGCAACGGCTTAGAGTAACCGCAAGTAGTGGATGCTGAATCTTGCGCGCCTCGCTCCACTCAATTGATTTCCATGGGCGATTACTGGCTGACCTTCTGCCGTCCGAACAATAGCGCGAATCCCACGCCAAAGCACGCTCCGCTCGCCAGAATTTGCAGCACATCAGCGGCATGAAAAGCTGCAAAGCGGGGATTTCGCATCACAATGGTCATTCCAAACAGTCCAAGGATGATCAGGAAAGCTGCTGCGCTTCTGCGATTCCTCATGTCAGCTCCGTCTCTGGAAACGATGAGACACGTAGACGCCAATCATACACCTCTGCCCTGCACCAAAACGTTCTTGCAAAAGGAGCCCGCATCCACTACGATAATCGCCTGATGTTACTGACTGTCTCCAACATGGCCATGTGCCCCCAGATGATGGCTATGCGTGTGTTCACGCGGAGGCAGACAGGGTCATAACAGGAACAAGTCATAACGCAATTGTTCAAACCCGCTGCCTCAGGCAGCGGGTTTTGTTTTGGCCCGAACCTGCCGGAGCAGCAGAAAAGAGAGATAGACCCATGAGCTCGAACCTACCCTACCAACTGCGTTGCCGCGAATGCCAGGCCGCCTGGGGCAACCAGCCGGTTTCGTATTGTGAGAACTGCTTTGCGCCCCTCGAAGTCGTATACGACCTTGAGCAAATCAGAAAGTCGGTCAGTCGCGACGAGATTGCCCGCCGAGCAACAACCTTGTGGCGCTACAAGGAACTACTGCCGCTCCCGGAAGAATACGATGCTTCCCTGCCGGTCGGCTTCACGCCGCTGGTGAAGGCCGGCAACCTGGGCGAGACGTTCCGCACCAAATCGCTCTATATCAAGAATGACTCCGTTTGTTTTCCCACCCTCAGCTTTAAAGACCGTGTGGTCGCGGTGGCACTGACACAGGCGCGCGAGTTCGGCTTTGAGGTGGTGAGCTGCTCGTCCACGGGTAACCTCGCCAACGCCACGGCCGCACAGGCGGCGCGCGGCGGCTTTAAGGCCTGCATCTTCATCCCGGCTGATCTCGAGCCGGCAAAAATTCTGGGCACAGAAGTCTATGGCGCAAAGATCGTGCGCATCGCCGGCAATTACGATCACGTAAATCGGCTGTGCTCGCAAATCGCAGACAAGCATGCCTGGGGCTTCGTCAACGTGAATTTACGGCCATACTACGCCGAAGGCTCAAAGACCGTGGGCTATGAGATTGCCGAGCAACTGGGCTGGCGCCTGCCGGACAACGTGGTTGTGCCCATGGCGGGCGGTTCGTTGATTACCAAGATTCACAAAGCGTTCAAGGAATTGATCGCGCTCGGCTTTGTTGAGGCGAAGAACGTGAAGTTCTTTGGCGCGCAGGCCACGGGCTGCAGTCCCATCAGCACGGCGGTGAAGGCAGGACGCACCGAGATTGAGCCGCAGAAGCCCTCAACCATTGCGCGGTCCCTCGCCATCGGCAACCCGGCCGACGGTTTTTACGCGGCGCGCACCATTGCCGGATCGGGCGGTTGGGCGGAAGATTCGAGCGACCCGGAGATTGTGGATGGCATTACCTTTCTCGCGGAAAGCGAAGGCATCTTCACCGAGACTGCCGGGGGTGTGGCGGTATCCGCAGCACGCAAGCTCTATGCGCAGGGCCGCCTTGCTCCGGAGGAAACAACTGTCCTGTGCATTACCGGAAACGGCCTTAAAACTACGGACGCGCTCGCCGGGCGCTTTGAAGCAAGCGAGCCGATTCCGCCGCGCCTGGCGGCGTTTGAGGAATATCTGGAGCGGGAGCTCGCCGCCGTGACGGCAGGAGGTGGCCAATGAACGTGAATGTATCGATTCCTTCGGCTTTCCGCCGCCATACGGAAGGACTGGACCGTTTTGACTGCTCGGCCACGAATGTTGACGAACTGCTGGGTGCGCTGAGCGACCGTTTTCCTGAACTCAAGCCGCACCTGTGCGACGAGCAGGGGAAGGTGCGCCGCTTCCTCAATATCTATGTAAATGATGAGGACGTCCGCTTTCTTGAAAAGAACTACAAGTTCGCTGACGGCGATCAGATAACTCTGGTGCCTTCGATCGCTGGTGGGTAAGCTTAAGCGGGATTGCCGTGCAGCAAATGCGCAATTGCCGCTGCATATGGCAGCGGCAATCACCTGCTTGATGAGATCGGCCTTACTGTTTGTCCCTGGAAACGCCCCTGGCGGAAATGGTGCTGCTGCCGGATCCGGCGCTGGCGATAGCGTCAGTCTGGGCGGCGGACGGAAGGTTCAGAAGCTGCTCCTGGGAATAATCAGGTCCGAGTCCCAGCTTGATCAGGGCGCGGGAATCCGGGGTGACCTTGTTTTGCCAGCCATTGTCGGCCTGGAACCGCTCCATGGCCGCCTGAGTGCGGGTATCCCACTGGCCATTGGCTTCGCCCGTCAGGTAGTGTTCGCGAATCAGCGCGTCCTGAATCTCCCGGGCCCGGTCTGGCGCAATCTTTTGCTGGCCGTGGCGCTTCCACGAGCTTCTTCTGCCCCGGCGGTATCTGTGCCGCACATGGTGTTTGGCATGGCGATAATGGGTCCGGGCGTGTGTCTTGTGGCTGGCCTTTTTGGCCGCCGGCTGGGCGTTGCTGATGCTTGCCAAAAATCCCAGCAACGTACTGATCAAAAACAGGTTCCTGAAGGTCAAACGCAAAACAACACCTCAAGGGTCAGAAAAGTGGCAGCTCTATGATGTCACGGTTTGATGTCGTAAATCCACAAGTATGTTGGCCGGCTCTGTTACTGAAGGGTTCTGGATCACAAACTCCCGTCACCGGGTAAACCCAGTAGATCCAGAGAGTTGCGCCGGGACACGCTGGATTTTGTGTCCCGGCGGAGATCAGAAAGAGTTGCTATGGCAAGGTGCCGGAGATGAATGTATTTCCACCCCGGCCGGCACGGACCAGGAATACCACATCCTGTCCGCTCTTGAGCTGGCTGGTAATTCTGCGGAAATCCTCTTCGCTGTTGACCGGCTGGCGGTTGATTTTCAAGATGATGTATCCAGGCGCCATCTGAATGTCATCGCCAAAGGAGTCCGGCTTGACCTCGGTCACCTGCACACCCCTGTTTTTCTCATCCAGGCCAAAGCGGTCCACCATGTCATTGGTCACGTT
>JBLMYN010000582.1:0-8063 GCA_050258305.1 Actinomycetota bacterium | reverse complement strand
CGACCGCAGTGATGCCGGCGTACACGCACCTGCAACGCGCCGAACCCGTGCTCTTGCCGCATTGGCTCCTTGCTTATTTTGAGATGTTCCGGCGCGATGCCGCGCGTTTGCGCGACTGCCGCAGACGCGTGAATGAGTGCCCTCTGGGCTCAGGCGCCATTGCCGGCGCTCCGCTGTCATTGGACCGCAGCATCGCCAGCCGCGAGCTTGGCTTCGACCGGCCAACCGCCAACAGCATGGATGCCACCAGCGATCGCGACTTCGTGATCGAATTCGTAAACGCACTTTCTCTTCTGGGCCTGCACCTGAGCCGCTGGGCTGAAGAGATGATTCTTTTCGCTACGCAGGAGTACGGCTTCATCAAGCTGCCCGAGGCGTATTCCACCGGCAGCAGCGCCATGCCGCAAAAGCAGAATCCTGACGCGCTGGAGCTGATCCGCGGAAAGTCGGCGAGATTGATCGGCTGCCAGATGGCACTGCTGGCCAGCCTCAAGGGCCTGCCGCTCGCCTACAACAAAGACATGCAGGAGACTCAGGAACCGTTGCTGGATGCTGCCGCTACCGCCGGCGCTTGCGTTGAGATAGCCACCGGCTTCATGCGGCTGGTGGGCTTCAATTGCGACCGCATGAGACAGGCGTGTGAGTCGGGATTTATGAATGCGCTGGCCGCAGCCACGTACCTGGTGCGGCGTGGGGTGCCATTTCGCCAGGCGCACGAGATTGTCGCACATGCGGTGCAGAAGTGCCTGGAGAAAGAGTGTGAACTCGAGCAGCTTACGATGGATGAATTTCGCGCCCTGAGCCCGGCGTTCGGTGCAGATATTTACCAGCATTTAAGACTCGAAGCCGTGCTGGACTGTCATGATGTCGAAGGCGGTACCGCTACGAACCGGGTGCACAAAGCCCTGCGGACAGCGCGGGCACAACTCGCGGCAATGGAGGAGCCCCATGTTACGCACGCGTAACGCCGTGTTGCCGGACGTTGTGGCGATCCACTCCATTATGCAGCCCTATGCTGAGAAGAACGTGCTGCTGCCGCGCAGCATAGGCGAGCTTTGCGAAAATGTGCGCGACTTCGTCGTCGCGGAAAACGACGGTGAAATTATCGGCTGCGGCGCCTTGCATCTCTATGGCATGCATCTGGCGGAGATTCGTTCTATCGCGGTGTCCCCTTCGGCCAAAGGCCTGGGCGCAGGGCGCAAGCTGGTTGACGCGCTAATGCAGGAAGCGGAGCGGCACCATGTCACTTGCGTCTGCCTGTTCACCCGCATTCCTGAGTTCTTTGCTCATATGGGATTCAGCTTGGCCACGCGCGAGGAGCTTCCCGACAAGATCTACAAAGATTGCCGGCACTGCCCGTTCCTCTACGCCTGCGATGAAATTGCCATGTTTCGCGGCGAGTTACCGCAGCAGACCGGCATTCGCAGGATTGAGCTTCCGATTCCTCTGGTGAGGCTGGAAGCGTGAGCCTCAGCCTGCCCGGGGGATTTCTTTTTTCAGCATGCGCTGCGGGAATCAAGCCAAGCGGCCGGCCTGATCTGGCGCTGGCGCTGGTTCCCAATGGCGCGGCGGCCGCGGCCATGTTCACGCGCAATCAGGTTGTGGCTGCTCCGCTCACGGTGGGGCGCAATCACCTGCGCGCTTCCGGCGGCCGGGTCCACGCCGTCATTGTGAATGCCGGCAATGCGAATTGCGCCACAGGGAAGCATGGCGGGCGCGCCGCGCGTGTTGTGTGCCGGCAACTGGCGAAACAGTGCGGCATTCGCGAGCATCAGGTTTTTCCTTCGTCCACCGGGATCATCGGTGTGCCTCTGCCGCTGGAGAAGATCACGGCTTCAATCCCCGGCCTGATCTCCTCGGCGCAGCCCGACGCAGCAGCTCTTGACGCATTCGCGAATGCGATCATGACCACTGACACGCATCAGAAGATTGCGACGCAGGTAATTACAAAGCAAGGTATTGAAATCAGGCTGGCAGGCGTTGCCAAGGGTGCGGGAATGATTCACCCGAATATGGCAACCCTGCTTGTATATCTGTTTACGGATGTGGTTGCCAGCCCGCGGGAATTGCAGCGGTGCCTGAAATCTGCTGTAGATGAGAGTTTCAACAACATCTCCATTGACGGGGACACCTCCACGAATGACACAGTGCTGCTGCTGGCCAGCGGAAAGAGCGCTGTAGCACTGAAGTCAGTGCGCGCGGAATTTGAAGCTGCCCTGGGGAAGGTCTGCCGCTCGCTGGCGGGGCAGATTATCGCTGATGGCGAAGGCGTGAAGCACGTGGTACGGCTGAAAATTGAGCAGGCACGAACAACAGAAGAGGCAAGGCAGATTGCGCGTGCCATTGCCAATTCTCCGCTCGTCAAGACCGCATGGGCCGGAGCCGATCCGAATTGGGGACGAATCCTCGCGGCTGCAGGTTGCTCAGGAGTGAAGATCAATCCGGATCGTGTCAGCATCTATCTCGGCGGGCAGCAGATCTGTCGTGGCGGAGCGGCCTGCACCTTCGATAAGGCTGTTGCCCACCAGTACATGTCAGAGCCGGCTTATGAGATACGGGTGGCTCTGGGCGCGGGGTTGGCCACGCTGGATTTCCTTACCTGTGATCTCACGGAGGAGTACGTTCGCTTTAACGCCGAGTATTCCACCTGAATCAGTACTCTTAAGCAACTACACGTCGATGGGTTTCGGGTGACGTGCCCTAAAGTACCGCTACTCCGGGAGCAAAATGGATTCTTTCTTCTCCGGGTGTTGGCTGCCTCTGGTATGCTTGCTAGCCCGCTTTCTCATTCGGAGGCAAAACTAAAACCGCGTATGCGAAACATCCTGCTTTCTCTGGCCATAAGCACGATGCTCGTCCTGACATCTCCTGCCCGGCAAGCTCAGCCCCCGACAGTTCCAGAGCCGCCTGCTGCGGCCCAGTTCAACGGATCAAGCTGGTGGAGTTACGTGAAAGTGCTCGCTGCCGACGACATGGAAGGCAGGGAAACGGGAAGCGCAGCGCTGAAAAAGGCCGAAGCTTATGTCGTCGAACAATTGCGGGCGGATGGACTGGAACCCGCCGGAGCAGACGGGTTTTACCAAAGCATTGAGTTTGAATCACGACAAATTGTCGAGAGCGCTTCCAGCCTGGCCCTGCTGAACGGCAAGCAGGTGGAGCCCCTTTCGTTCAGCGATGACGCCTTTTTCAGCACACGGATAGACCTGGCTCCCTCTGTGGAAGCGCCACTGGCCTTCGCCGGCTACGGGCTTTCCATTCCCGAGAAGAGTTATGACGATTTTGCCGGGCTCGATCTGAAAGGCAAAGTCGCGGTGATCATCTCCGGGGCTCCAGCCGAAATCCCCGGCGCTCTGGCCTCACATTATCAATCTGCAGGTGAACGGTGGAAGGCGCTGCGCAAGGCCGGCGCCATCGGAACCATCATCATCCCTAATCCCGCATCCATGGATATTCCATGGAGCCGGATTTCAATGAATCGAACGCATCCCAGCATGGGCCTGAGAGGCCCGGAATTCAACGAGACCGCTGGCGAGAAGCTGGCAGTAATCTTCAATCCTGCCCGCGCGAACAAGTTGTTTGAAGGCTCAGGGCACTCGCTGCGGGACATCATGGACCTGGCCAAAGCCGGCAAGGCCCTGCCGCATTTTCCGCTGGCGCTCTCCATTCGCGCGAAAGCGGAGGTAGACGAGAAGACCGTTGACTCATCTAACGTAGTTGCCAGGCTCTCAGGCAGCGACCCCAAATTGCGGAACGAATACGTAGTGCTCTCCGCGCACATAGATCACATCGGGATTGGCGAGCCGATCAATGGCGACCGCATCTACAACGGCGCCATGGACAATGCCGCCGGGAGCGCCGTGCTGCTCGACCTTGCAGCATCATTGCGAAAGTCCAAAGAGAGGCCACAGCGCTCCATCCTGTTTGTGTTTTTCACGGGTGAAGAGAAGGGGCTGTTGGGCTCGAAGTATTTCACAGCCCATCCCACCGTTCCGCCTGAGTCCATGGTGGCCAACATCAATATTGATATGTTTCTTCCGATCGTTCCGCTTAAGGTTCTTACGATCTACGGGCTCGCGGAATCGTCACTGGGTGAAATGACCGCGGAGACGGCGCAATCGCTGGGTGTTCGTTCCCAGCCCGATCCTGAACCGCAGCGGAATGCGTTCATTCGCAGTGATCAATACAATTTCATCCGTCATGGCATACCGGCGGTGGCCACGGGAGTCGGCTTTGATCCCGGTTCCCCGGAGCAGCAGATCTTCAACGAGTGGCTGACCAAGCGGTATCACGCTCCCTCAGACGACCTGAACCAGCCCGTGGATCTGAGCGCAGCCGGGAAATATGAAGAGATCATCCGCGCCCTGATGCTGCGCGTAGCCGCCGGCCGCGGGCGCCCGCAATGGAACACCGACAGTTTCTTTCGCCGCTATGCGGGAATGGGAGCAGGCGGGTTTTGAGCCATTGGAATTGACGCTCACAGTGAGATATTTCTGCGAAAGCCTCAATCAATATGAGAATAGCGCCGCTCGTTGTCGCCGCTTTGTTTGTTCCCGTTTTCCTTGCTCCCATGCATCCGCAACCCAGGAAGGCGTTGCACCGGCGGACTGTGCCCGAATACGGTTTTAAAATCGTTCAGATCTACCCGCATGATCCCCATGCATACACTCAGGGCCTGCTTTATCATCAGGGCTTTCTCTATGAAGGCACGGGCCTGAACGGGCAATCGTCGCTGCGCAAGATCCGCCTGGAGACGGGTGAGGTGGTACAGCAGGCAGATCTGCCTCCGCAGTACTTCGGGGAAGGCATTGCCATGCTGGGCAATAAGATCTTTCAGCTCACCTGGCAGGCTCATACCGGATTTGTTTACGACGCGCTGACCTTTCGTCAACTGCGTACGTTCACCTATCCGGGTGAAGGCTGGGGACTTACCACGGACGGCCGTGATCTGTACATGAGCGACGGGACGCCTGAAATTCGCGTGCTCAATCCATCCACGTTCAGGGAAATCCGGCGCATCAAGGTGCACGATGGAACGGCTCCTGTCCGGGAACTGAATGAGCTGGAGTACATCCACGGGGAGATCTTCGCTAATGTCTGGCAGACCGACAGGATCGCGCGAATTTCCCCGCGCACCGGCAAGGTAGTTGGGTGGATTGACCTGGCGGGAATCCTGAGCCCGGTGTACCGTCGCACTCCCGATTCCGTTCTCAATGGCATCGCATATGATCGCGCGGGCAGGCGCCTGTTTGTCACGGGCAAACTCTGGCCCAGTATCTTTGAGATACGCATCAGTCCCAAATCCAGAGCGCAATGAACAACTCTATTTTCGTGGAGCCTGATAGATGATTCGCCCAGCTCGCATGGTCGTTTCCACCCGCGAGAACGGCTGCACGTCCCTTGCCGGATCGCCATCCAGCACTACCAGATCCGCGTCCATGCCTTTGGCAATGCGCCCTGTTGACTTCGCAAATCCCAATCGCGCGGCCGGTGCGGTGGTGAGCGCCTCCAGGATTTGCTGAAACGTCAACCCCGCGCGGCTCAGAAGTCCAAACTCACGCGTGAGGTCGGGATAGTTGGTGAGATAACCGATATCCGTGCCGAAAAGTATTGTTCCGCCGGCGTCCGCGTAGCTCTTCACTTCATGAAGAATTCCCTGGTTGATTTCGGTGGGGCTATTGAAGAGCGCCAGCGTCGGAATCAGCGACACGTTGGCCGCTTTCAGCTGCGCGACTACCGCCGGCGTCCAATCCTCCGGACGTTCGATTGTGTGCGCGAGCACATCGACATGCCCTTTGAGCACGAGTTCAACACCTTCAATCGTGGATGGATGTGCAAAGACGAGCATTCCCTTGCGGTGAGCCTCATTCACGGCTGCCTGCACAATGTCGAGGCGCATTGGCAAGGGCGTGGGCCTGCCGTTGCGGCGAACCCAGGAAACAACGAACAGCTTGATAATATCTGCTCCCTGGGCAACATCTTCATCCACGGCGCGCACTGCCTCGCTGGGAGTGGCCGGCTGCTTGAGAAGCTTGATGACATCCGGAGGGATACCAGACTCAAGCACGTAATAAGGGATGCCGTGTTCGGGATATAAAGGGAGTCCAGCGGTAAGTATGCGTGGGCCGGCAACTTCTCCGGAATCGATCCGCTTCCGCAGGGACACGGTATTCTTCGTATCCGATCCGGTGTCCACCACAGAGGTGAACCCGTAGCGGGTCAGCATGTCCTGTAGCTGGCTGGATAGCGCGCTGGCGGAGGCAGTGTCAGCGCCCCGCCACTTTGGCTCGGTAAAGTGAACGTGGCTGTTCCAGAACCCCGCGACAATGGTCCGACCTGAGCAATCAATCGTTTTCGCGTCAGCCGGGACCTTCAGCCTGCCTCGGCTTCCTACGGCGGTGATTTTCCCATTGGCAATCAGAATTATTCCATCGGCGATCGGCTTTGCGGATGGCGAAGAATAGATGCGAGCTCCTACCAGCGCGGTGATACTCTCCGTGCGTCCGTGGTTCTGCCTGGCTGCCGCGCTCAAAGGCATGCAGACCAGGACGGCAGCCAGCGCAAGGCAAATTCCGGCGCATCCGAATCTTCTGGCGAGATGCACTCCCATGAGCGCCTCCTCTTGTACACCCTGGAAGTACGCGTCGCCGTGGAGGAATGTTCCGCCATTTGCAAAGGCCAGGGAGCGCTTCCAGTCTTGCCTCTCCCGCTTCGAGCTCGACGAGGTACCGCTGCTGGTTAAAAGCGCCGGGAGGCTGGGGATTACATCGTCTTTCAAGGTGCGCACTGAAACTGGCAGAACACATGGGGCGAACCGGCAGTAGAACTTCCGGAAGGGGGCGAGGCCGACGGTGCGCCGTCATTCAATGTTATCTTTGAGGCTGTTGCGATCACCGCAGCCAGGCAGCTGAAGCCAGGTATCATGGACGTTCTGAGATCTCTATTCGAACAGCACTTCCGCTCTCCGGCGGAACATGTGCAGCCCCTGCAGGGAGGGCTGGGCGGCTCGGGGCGCAGTATTTTTCGCCTGGTCGGAGATAAGGCCAGCGCCATCGGCGTGCTCTATGACGTCCGGGAAGAGAACGTTGCCTTTCTGGAATTTTCCCGGCACTTTCGCCGGCACGGCCTGCCGGTTGCGGAAATCTACGCTGAAGACCTCGGACACGGCGCGTATCTGGAGCAGGACTTAGGCGATACGACGCTGTTCGAGTTTCTGTCAGAGAATCGCGATGGCGAGAACATCAAGCCGCAAGTTATTGAAGCTTACCGCCGCGTCCTGGCATTGCTGCCTCGGTTCCAGGTGGAGGCGGGACGCGATCTCAACTATAAGGTCTGTTATCCGCGCGCCAGCTTTGACCGCCAGTCGATTGCCTGGGACCTGAATTACTTCAAATATTATTTTTTACGGCTCAGCGGCATCGCGTTCAATGAGCAGGCGCTGGAAGATGACTTCGGTCGCCTGACCAGGTTTCTGCTGACCGCGCCGCGGGATTATTTCCTGTATCGCGACTTCCAGTCTCGCAATGTGATGCTCTTGGACGGCAAGCCCTACTTTCTGGACTACCAGGGCGGCCGCAAGGGGGCTCTGCAGTATGACGTCGCCTCCATCCTGTACGACGCGAAGGCGGACCTGCCGCCGAGTTTGCGCCAGCACCTGCTGGATGACTACCTTGACGCTCTCCGCGGCTACGTGGACGTTGTTCCCGAAGCCTTCATGCACCATTATTATGCGTTTGTTTATATCCGAATTTTGCAGGCGCTGGGAGCGTACGGTTTTCGCGGCTTCTACGAACGCAAGCCGCACTTTCTGCAGAGCGTCCCATACGCTCTCAAGAACCTGAACTGGCTGCTGAACAATGTGGAGTTGCCGCTTACGTTGCCGGCTCTGACCGCGGCGTTCCGAGGCATGCTCTCTTCCGATAAGTTGCTGAACCTGAGCGGGCCGGCAGGCAAACCGGCTGTGGTTGATGCCCACAATCTTAAGGTGAGGATCTTCAGCTTCTCTTTCCATCAAGGCGGGCCTCCGAAATACGAAACCGGAAACGGCGGCGGCTTTGTTTTTGACG
>JBLMYN010000581.1:0-3078 GCA_050258305.1 Actinomycetota bacterium | reverse complement strand
GGTGCTGTACTCCCGCTTTCATTGGATGTCCGATACTGGAATATGGCGCAAGAATCGCTCCTCTGCTATCAGCCGGAGGAGGCAGGCTCAGCGAGCTGCTTGCTGATCATACTTGCGAATCGCAGCCTTGAAACGCATCCAGCGAAATTTGAACAGCAGGTAGGCAAAGAAGCTGTAAATTGGTCGACTGTGTTCCATACTCAAGGCTAGGCCGGTCGGGCAGGAAAGTCCAATCGATTAAATTGATACATGGCATTTGCAATTCCGCAAAGGCAAAAAGCCTTGCCCCTGGTTCATCAACGGGCAATAACATCGTTCATTTCCTGTATCATGGGCGCAACCAATGACCAGCAATAATCCTGTGGACCGGCTTGATTCGTGGAAGGAAATCGCGAGCTTTCTTCGCCGTGATGTGCGCACGGTGCAGCGCTGGGAGAAGAAAGAAGGCTTGCCGGTATACCGCCATCAGCATGAGAAGCTTGGCTCTGTTTACGCCTACCGGCCGGAGTTGGCCGCCTGGTTTACCGGACGGCAGCAATCCGGAGCGGTCGTGGAGCCGGCGGAAACGGAACGGACGGAGAGCAAAATCAAACTCGCAGTCCTGCCGTTCGGCAGTCTGGGCGACAATGTCGGCGATGCTTATTTCACTGAAGGCCTGACCGACGAGATGATCACCGAAGTGGCGCGTCTCCAGCCTGAGCAACTGGCGGTTATCGCGCGGAGCACTGCGCTGCATTACGATTCCAGCTTCAAGTCGCTGCAACACATGAAACAGGACCTCGGAGTCGACTATGTGCTGGAAGGACGCGTGCGCCGTTCCGGCGATCGTGTGCGCATCACGGCGCAGCTCAGTGAGATCCAGGACCAGACACAACTCTGGGCGGAAGCCTATGAGCGCGACATCACTGACGTACTCACGGTCCAGGCGGAAATTGCTCAGGCGATTGCCAGAGAGATTCACCTCGCTCTCAGGCTGAACGAGAGCTCGCGGCTGGCAAAACTCCAGAAAGGCCAGGTGCGCATCCGGCCGGAGGCTTACGACCTGTACCTGAAGGCTCGCTATGAACTTCACGAAATGCAGGCCGCCGCAATCAGCAAAAGCGTTGAGGACTTTGAGCGCGCCGTTCAACTGGATGCAGATTTTGCACCCGCGCATGCGGGACTGGCCAGCGCCTATGCACTGCTGGCGATTGCGCCATTTGATCTGCTGCCGCCGCGGGATGCCATGCCCAGGGCGGAAAGCGCCGCCCGCAAAGCATTGCAGTTGGATCCCTGTCTCGCTGAAGCGTATACGGCACTTGCTTTGGTGAATCATCATTATCACTGGCGCTGGGAACAGGCGGAAGATAACTACAAACGCGCCATTGAGCTCGAACCCGGCAGTTCTTCCGCGCACCTCTGGTATTCCTGGCTGCTGCTCGCGCTCAACCGCCGCCAGGATGCGTTTGCACAGATCGAAGAAACCATGCGCATTGTGCAGGAGACAGATCCACGCCGAATGGTCGCCGTCCACGCTACCCGCGCATTTGCCTACTACTTTGGCCGCGAGTTTGAGCGCGCTGCACAAGAGTGCGAAAAGGCGCTTCAACTCGATTCCCGGCACTTCATGCTGCATTTCATCCTTGGTCGCGCTCTGATGCGGATGGGGAACACCGAAAGCGCGATTGAACACTTGAAGTCTGCCTCAAGCACTCCCGGAGAGATACCGCTGGTGGACGCGGCGCTGGGCCTGGCCTATGCGGTCAGCGGCCAGATGGAAGAAACCAGGAAAATGGCGGTCCAATTCAAAACTGTTTTCAGCAAGCGGTATATTCCTCCCACATATTTCGGCATGCTCTATGCCGGCATGGGTGATACCGCCCGCGCCATGATGTGGCTGGAAAAGGCCCTGGCGGAGCGCGCCGATGGCCTGACCTGGCTGGCGGTGGAGCCTATGCTCGACGGAATGCGATCTGACTCCCGCTTTCAGGAGTTGGTAAAGAAGATTGGACTTTCGTTGTGAGAGGGCTCCGTCGAGCAACTCGCGCAGGATGAAAGGGCGCCGCCGAATAAGATCGGCGGCGCGTTCTTGTTAGTGGCCGTGAGCGCCTACCAGGTCAAGAGACCTGGGATCCTGTTGCGTTTGCTTGGTTGGATCTTTCAGGAAATCGATGATGAGTCGAACTTCATCCTGATCCAGCCGCAGGTTGGGCATGTTCACGCGCTTGTACTTGTTCCACAGCGCCGTGGCAATCGGATCTTTTGCCGCCAGCACTTCATCGGGCGTGGCAATCTGCCTGGCCAGCCACCTGGGATCGCGTACGTTGGCCACTCCCTGCAGGTCTGGGCCGATCTTGTCGCCGTGGCCGATGGTGTGACAGGCGGCGCAGTGCAGCCCAAAGAGATAACGGCCATCTTTCTGGATGGTCGTGGGGGCCTTGTTGTAGCTGACGAGCATGCTGGGCTGCCGTCTCTTCCAGCTCGTGAGCCACTGGTCAATCATGATGCTCATGAACCGGGGATTGTCAGTGGCTGCGTCCAGCATCCACTGGTGCGAAGGCTCGTTGCCGATCAATACGCCCGGCGCGTGCCCGTCGCGATCGTCAGGATCGGGGTCGGAATAGAGCCCGAGCTTTTTCGTGATCAGTTCTATATCTTCTGGTTTGCCGGTGAGAAACGTCCAGCCCGGCCCCACGTGATAGGTCTGAGAGTACGCCTTCAGGACCTTGGGAGTATCGCGCTTGGGATCGATGGTAATGGAATAAAAGAAAATGTCTTTGCCCACGCGGTCGCCCAGCATGTGCTGCACCTGGACGAGGCGTGCGGTTTCCAGCGGGCAGGAATCCACGCAATGGGTGTAGATCGCATCCAGCACTACGCTCTTGCCTTTGAGGACATCGTCATAAAAATGGACTGTCTTGCCGTCCTGAGTGATGAGAGGAACATTAGGGAAGTAACCGGCCCCCCACTTCTTGCCCTGGGCCTGTGCCGGCGCTGGAGTGAGCAGAGTGAACAGGATTACCGGAACTGCGACGGTCGCCGCAAGAATGAATGAATATTTGTTTCGCATATACAGACTCCCGGATTCGAACAATTGTA
>JBLMYN010000580.1:0-5699 GCA_050258305.1 Actinomycetota bacterium | reverse complement strand
ACCTGGATGGTGAAATGGGCCACCAGCGGTTCCTCGCTTTTGTCCCACGGCTGGGCGTCTTTAACTTTGACAACTGAACCATTGGGCAGCCAGCGTTTGAGTTCGTTTTCCAGTCTCTTGTTTCTGCCCGCTTCATCGGTATTGAGAGCACCGAGACGCCGTTCCATGCCTTCGTAGCCGCCGTAGCGGACGGTAACATCGCCTGTGAGCGTCCCATCCTCGGCAATCTGCACATCAGCATTTCTTTCCAGAACCGCCTGGGTGTGGCTGGCCAGAGGAATGTTTACCATCACGCCGCCATTTTTTTCCAGCAGCAGTGCCTGAGTCGCAGTGCGGTACCAGCGCAAAGAGCCAAATGGACAGAACCGTGTGCCCGGATCCAGCAAAAATTGCTTCCCGGTGGAGTTCACCATGACGACAGGAGCTGCGAGTTGCCATTCTTCCAGAAGAGTGGGCTCAAATATCTGTTCACTGCGGTCGGTGGATAACGCCACGATGGCGCCAAAGCCGTCGGCCCGGGCCATGGCGGCGAATAGCAACGTGATGTCCTTGCTCGTGCCATAGCCATGCTGCAGAACATCGACCACATTATTGTTGGTTTTCAGGTCTTCCTTCTTTTCTTCCGCCTGGGTGCGGGTGCGCTCGTAACTCAGATTTCTGATCTGCTGAACACGGGCGTAGAGCTTGCGCAGTTTCTTTTCGGGGTCAGCCTCGCCGGCGACAGCTTGGCTGGCGGCCTGGCCGATTTCCTTATGGTTGCCAATGAAGCTTTCCGTGTCCTCGTACGCCTTCAGGCCGATCTGATTCCAGAACTTTTCCGCCTTGGCCATGGACTGGTCGCCATAACGCAAAGTTACCCGGTACCTGTATGGTTGCGGTGGAGGCATGAACGGCTCCGGCTGGAAGGGAGCCATGTTCTCCATTTCAAGCTCATAGCCATCTGATTTTCTCTGGAGTTTCACGCCGGGAGGCAGATTGTAAGAGGCCGAAAGCCCTGTCATGCCTTTCACATTTTGCAGGCCGCCCGAGTACGCAATGATTTTGAACTGCTCTTTCAGAGTGTAAAGCTCATGCTGAAGGTCCCAGATGTGCAAAAACACGACATTGCCCGGATAATCGAGCTTGTAGCGGTATTCAATGATGCTGCCTACCGTAACATCAGGGAACGTGAAGCTTGCACTGTGGACATTGACACCGTTGCCCTTCACCGCAACCGTATCGAACACCTTTCCCGTGAAATCCACGATGCTGCCGTCGGGGTGGATGGTCCGCGCTTTCAGGTCTCTTACGTGAAATCCATCGCCCAGCAAAATGTGGACATCGGCGCGCTCCTTGCCCTTTTCCGTAAGGATCTTGATCCGCCGGTAGTCCCATTCGGCATTATTGTTGTATGAGTTGTCATCAATGAACTGATAATAGTAGAGCTGGATGGCGTCGGCGCCGGGGCTGCCGGGCACGTCCTTGATGCTCTTTTCCTGATCACTCACGCGGACCCAGGAGTCCCGCTGAGCGGGGCATACGAGGGGTAAGGTAAGACAGCCCAGCAGGGCCAGAAGAGTTAACCGGTGCATTCAACGACACCTCAGAAATAGTGGCAAATCACGTGCGGGTGGGGGCGGCGGAAAATATATAACAAAAAGTGCCAGTTGGCCAGAGTTCCTGAAGGTCGGGGGCCGAAAATAAGAGAATTCCAATCCAGGGCTGACGGGAGCCGCCGGGGCTTAACAAGTTGACCGCCTGCCCGGATTCTTCCGCATCAGCCAGGACTAATTTTGTTGGCGCGTGGGGCGAATCGCTATCTGGCTGCGCCGCTCGCGTGAAATACGGAATTGGCCGGTCCTGCCATTGCCGTTTCGGGACCTTCAAACTGTTCTACCCGGTTCTTGCCTTTCCGTTTCGCCTGATAAAGACCCAGGTCTGCCTGATGCAGCAGTGACTGCAAGTCTGAAACGCGGTGATCGTTGGCTGAAGCAATTACGCCCATGCTCACCGTGACATTTCGCTGTCCCTCGGATGTGCTGACAGGGGACTCGGCAACCGAGGCGCGAATCTGTTCAGCCCTCTTCAGGGTAGAAGGCAGATCGCAGCCGGGCAGAACAAGCAGGAATTCTTCACCGCCGTAGCGGCCAACCACATCGTAGGCGCGAAGACCGTAGCGAAGCCGCCGGCCGATCTCAACCAGAGCCTCGTCGCCGGCGATGTGCCCGAGCTGATCATTAATATCCTTGAAATCATCGATGTCGGCCAGGATGATGCCGACCGGGCGTTTCTCCCGTTCTGACCGTGCCAGCTCTCTTTCGAGAGTTGCGAAAATTTCCCGGCGGTTTGACAATCCGGTCAACGGATCATGGCAGGCGGCGCTGCGCATGGCCTCACGTGCCGCAACCAGTTCCTGCTGCAAACGCGCGATGCGCTGTCCCACTACCAGACGGGCTTTCAGTTCGCGTTCATCGAAAGGTTTAGTCAGATAGTCATCGGCCCCGGCGTCCAGGGCCTTCAGCAGATCGTCGTGCGTCTCTTTGACCGTGAGCAAAATCGTGTATACGTAGCCCCGGCTGGAGTCGCGCTCACGCAACCTCCGGCACAGTTCTACGCCGTCCATTCCGGGCATGACCCAGTCAAGCAGGACCAGCGTGGGACTGTCCTGCTGCTGGAGAATACTCCACGCTTCCAGTCCGCTGTTTGCCACCGTAACATCAAATCCCCAGTCCCGCAGATTTCTGGTAAGCAGGTGCCGGTACAGGGGGGAATCGTCGGCAACCAGGACTTTGTTATCTATAAGATCCAACATGAGCTGCTTCTCCGCTTAAAGCTGTCAGTCGGACATGGGGAGGTGCTTCACCCGACGCGATGCCAGGCTTCATTAGAGCATTCTCACGCTAGTTGCCGCTAATTACGATGGTTACGATGTGTCTGAAGACGATAGGCCTGAGCGGCGTGACGAATTGCCAATGTCCGACCGGGTGATTGAGTCTATTCCACATTCGGGCTTCGTCTGGATTGTGCTGCCTGATGCCATCCGCGCCCAGCGCCGAATGGATCGACCTCAAAAGGCAACCGCCTGTATTCAGCGTGCCGTCCGCATGCCGGCGACGTGAGACCTGGCGCCAGAGCTCAGACGTACGGCGCAGGCGCCGGTCACAACTGCAGAGTGCGTTCGATCACGGTGTAAGTGTGCGCCAGGTGAAATGATTTTAGGTGCAAGTGTCTACATGACATTGCGCCGGAACTGCACAAAAAGCCGCGACGATCACAATGGCCGCGCCTTGCGGAAGCGCTTCGCAGAGCAGGCGACTGGGAGGCGAAAGTGTCAATGTATCCTAAGAACATGGTGTTCACGTCAGAATCAGTGACCGAGGGCCATCCTGATAAGTTCTGCGATCAGGTCTCCGATGCGGTGCTGGACGAATGTCTGAGAGTTGATCCCGCTTCGCACGTGGCATGCAATACCTGCATCACCGTGGGCTTGATCGTCGTCGGAGGCGAGGTCACGAGCAGGGCGCATTTCAACGTGGACGAACTGGTGCGGGGGATTGGAACTGAAATCGGCTACACCTCACCGGCCTGTGGATTTGACGTAAACACCAGCACCGTCATGAAGGCGATTCATCCCCAGTCTCCCGATATCAACCAGGGAGTGTCACAGCCGGGCGGACGGCTAGGCGCCGGCGATCAGGGATTGATGTTCGGGTTTGCCTGCCGCCAGACCGAGGAACTGATGCCGTTGCCCATCCTGCTGGCGCACCGCATGGCAATGAGGCTGGCCGAAGTCCGCAAAACCAGATTGCTGCCGTACCTCGGACCTGACGGGAAAACTCAGATTACTGTGGAGTATCGCGAGGGCAAACCGTCGCGCGTGGATCATGTGGTGATCGCAGCCCAGCATACCGATGCTGTGCTCACGCCTGACGGCAGCATGATGAACAACGATGCGCGCCAGGAGATCATTGCCAACGTGGCGTTGCCGGTCGTCGAGAATCTGGTGGATGAGAAAACAAAGTTCACCATCAATGGAACGGGAAAGTTCCTGGTAGGCGGCCCGCAGGCGGATAGCGGAATGACAGGCCGCAAAAACATCGTGGATACCTATGGCGGCTGGGCCATGCACGGCGGCGGAGCGCTCAGCGGCAAGGACCCTACCAAGGTGGATCGCTCGGCGGGCTACATGACGCGCTATATCGCCAAAAATATTGTTGCTGCCGGGCTCGCCGACGAGTGCCTGGTGCAGGTCGGGTACTGCATCGGCCTGCCTGACCCGGTATCAGTGATGGTTAACACCTTTTCGACCGGGAAACTTTCTGACGAGTCACTCTGTACGCTGGTTCGCGGCGTCTTTCCTCTAAGCCCCAAAGGCATGATCGAGCATCTGGATCTGCTGCGTCCCATTTACCGTAAATTGGCAGCCTACGGCCACTTTGGCCGCAGTGACGTGGAATTCACCTGGGAACGTACAGATGCAATCGATGAGCTGCTGGCGAAAGCCGGAAAAATCGCAGCATAGGGAACCAGGAAGCCACGGGAGATTTTGAGAACGGCATTGGCCGCGAATGAAGGCGAATCAACCGAGGAGTTCCGAAGGGATAACGTCCCTACGGGACTTCGTCTAGTGACAGCCGCAGCTCTGGAAGATCCTCACGGGTGAGCATCGCGCAGCAGCAACTTTATCCGCGTTTATCAGCGCAAATCTGCGGCTAATGCTTTTGTCTTTGTGGTTCAGGGTTTAATTCGTTCTGGGGGTGCGAGAACCCCTCGCGGTCGCGCTCTTCAATGCGGCGCATGGCACCGAGCAGATGGCAATTCGCGCCGGCCCTGAGATGCTCAGACTGGCGGTTTACGATCCTAATTGACGTATGGGGGAGGGGGGCCATTTACAATTTCGCTACCGCAAAATGGCGCCAGAGAACCCCAACTCTACCCCCGCGCGCGATGGCGGTTTCCCCGACGCTACCGCGCTTGGTTTGCTGACGGCTTGTGCTTCGATTGCGGCGCTTGTCTTCTATTACCGTCACAACGCCATCCTTCTGTACGGCGATGCCGTGGCGCACATCAACATTGCGCGCCGGGTGTTTGATTCACGCACTCCGGGACTGTTCCAACTCGGCACCGTATGGCTGCCGCTGCCGCATGTGCTCGACATTCCCTTTATCCTCAATCACCGGCTGTGGCAAACGGGGTTAGGCGCGTCCATTCCCTCCATGGTGGCGTACGTCGCGGGGACGCTCGGCATCTTTCGACTGGTGCGCGGCATGACTTCGCGCCTTGCAGCTTGGACGGCCGCGCTGATATTCGCGCTGAATCCCAATCTGATCTATATGCAGGCGACCGCCATGACGGAGTCGCTCTATCTGGCGCTGTTCATCTGGGCAATTGTCTATTTTTCTGAGTTCTCTCGGAGCGCGGAACAAGATCCTGCTGCCAGCCGCCGGGCTCTCGAAAAATGCGCCTTGCTCGTCGCTGCAGCTATGCTGGTGCGCTACGACGGCTGGTTTCTGGCTGCGGTGATCGCCATTGCGGCACTTGTAAGAGTCTGGCAAGCCTGGCCAGTTGCCCGGCCGCTTCACCGGGGCCTGCTGAATTATTTCCTTCTTATCGGAGCCGTTTCTGTACTCTGGCTTGCCTATAACTATGCCGGTTACGGCAATCCTCTCGAGTTCGCGAACGGTCCTTACTCAGCCAGGGCGATCCAGCAGCGCAGTTGG
>JBLMYN010000579.1:0-30875 GCA_050258305.1 Actinomycetota bacterium | reverse complement strand
CAAAGAGGCATCAGCACAGGCGATCGCGGGCGCAAGGTTTGACCAAGCCGGAGTGTTCGCGCAGCCCCGAACACGTCAATTGCCTACGAGAACTTGATATAGTACGCCGCGTGAATCCAGCAATCACTGAACAACTGAAGGTCGCCGCGATGGCCGTGGGCTTCCTGCTCCTCGGGCGAGGGGTATTCTTACATCCCGACAGAGCGCTTCGTTATACGAAAGCTCGAGACGTTTCGCCCGATCAATTCGTCAGAACACTCATCCGCGTAGTGGCTCTGGTATTGTTGCTGATGGGAAGCTGGGTCCTCTGCTCATCTGTATTCGACTACGCCGCCCCGGCGTTGCTGCACGCCCACCCTTCAGCCTTTCGTCTCATTACGAAGGTAGCCGCTGTTCTGCTCGCAGTCGTATCGGTCTCTATCGGCAAAAGAGATTAAAAAAAGAGGTGGCCCCGCTACGGCAGCTTCACAGTGATGCCGCGGTCTTCATTCGCCTGGATCGTCTTGTCTTTGTCCAGATCGCTGAGCTGCACTTTCCTCAGAATGCTTGTGGAGAAATCGTAAAGCGTGTCACCCATGATGGCGAAGTTTCTGGTTTCCACCTGGTGACCGTCTTTGAAGATGAATACCGTCGCCGGGCCGCTGTCTTCCTTCCTGGCAGGAGCGGGGGTTGCTTCCTCACTGCGGCCGCCCTGAGCGGGCCGGGAAACGGGGGGAGGCTCCTGCTCGCGTGAATCGAGATAGTGATCGCCATAGCGGCCGTGGCGCTCCTTTTCCAGCGTGTCTTTCAGCGCGTCACGTGCGCCCTGGAGATAGGCCTGTCTCAGCATCTCATCGCTTGCCGCAGGCTGTGCCTGGTCTGGTGCCGGCGCGGAATTAGAGCTGGAAGAATCGCTCGTCTGCTCTAACGAGGGACGGACATAGGGATCGGCAGGATAGCCTGCGTCGCCGTAGCCGTAAACGGGATAAAAAACCGGCACAGGCACAAACACCTTGTTGCGGTTGTGCGGACTGCCAAAGCGGTGCAGCGGGCCGTTAAAGAAGAACCTCCGTCCCGACGGCACATTGATGCCCGGAACGTTCACTCCAGGCGGGATCGGTGTGGGCGACAGCACGCTGGAAGGAATCCCGTGCTGCCTTCCATCGGGTTCCGGCGAGTTTGCACCGGCAGGAATGCCGTGGCTGAACATCTGGGCTTGCGCCTGGACGACAAACAGCAGGAATACGGAGAAAACCGCAAATCGTGACATAGTCAGCACCTGTGCAACCACGACTTCCTACTACTATGATAACTCTGCTCTTCCCGGCGTTTCATTAAGGATTGTGAACCCAGCTCCAGAGCGCCAGCACTCCCAGAACGGCCCGGAGCAGAAACCCTGCACTTAAAATTGCGGCTATTCTCGCACGAAGCCGGGTGTCCAGCAGGTCGGCCAGCACACCCCCAATAAACACAAACACGAAAACCAGCCCTAAAGTTGCACTCCAAATGTGGTTAGCCGGGACCAGGGCAAACAGAAGCACGGTCGCAAACGCGGTCACCAGAGGCGCCGTGTTGCCGAAATACTGGGCCCGGGGCCAGCTCCCGTAAGTAACTAACGCAGCAATGAAAAAAGCCGCAAACAGGTAGCTGTCCGGCTTTGAGAATCCCTCCGCGAAGACAAATCCCAAGTTGCTCACCAGTTCCATGGACGCGTGCGGCGTAATCAGGTTGTACCCCGGAACCCAGTGCGCTCCTGTCAGCCCGATCAATAACGCGTAGATCCCAACGCCAATCGCCGAGCCTCCCAGCAATACCAGCCCGGCAGCCCGGCGCCGGCCCGGAGCCAGATACAGCATGAACGCAAATGCCAGCAGCACTATGGTGAACGACCATAATGCTGTGGCCAGACTGAAGCCGATGGAGAGTCCCAGGATCACAATCCGCGGCAGCCACTTCCGGGGAGGCGCATAAAGCGTGTGCGCTACGCCGATAGCGGTATAGATCAGCCCAAAGATGCTCCACGCCAGCAGCACCTCAGGTCCAATGTCGCTGGCGATCATCACCATGGCAGGCGAGGTGCAGTACAAGCCAAGCGCCACGTAACCGCCGAGATCGTCAAATAGCCGCCGTGCCACCCACCACAAAGCGGCGCCCAGCCAAGTGCCAAAAATCATGAAAGGAAGGCGCGCGATCCATGCTTTCGGGACCACCCACTGTTCCGGCACAATGCTTCCCGCGGCTTTGCGGGAAATCTTGAACGGCAGCGCCCCAACCCAGCCCGTGAACGGGGACACAATGAGGTATTCCTGCGCGGGCCGATGCGGGAACCCGGAGGCCACGTACTCCTCCTCAAGCGGCGACAGTTTTCGGCTGGCCGAAACCCACAGGCACTGGGCGAAAAACGCCAGCAGCATCAGCCCGGCAAAAATCTGGGGACGCCGGATCTGGAACTCTTTTAGGGGCTGAAACATGAACTGTCATTTGTATCATGCTGATGCGTGCGACGTTCGCGCCGTAGTTCCGTTGGGGGCTGAAAACACGCGGCCAAGAGCCGTTCAACATGGTGGCAGTCGCGTCCTATCCTCATCTCTGCTACAGTTTCTCAAATGGAAAAAGCCCTTCGCCTCGTTTTTCTTAATGAACGCGGCCTGCGTGCCGGCTGGCGTCTGCTGATTTTTGCTGCGATATTTTTTGTCCTCTCACTGACATTCATTCCTCTCCGGCCGATCCTGATGAAGCAGGCTGCAACGGGAAATCTCACGCCCGGGCCCCAAATCCTTGGAGACGGCCTGACATTCCTGATGCTTTTGATTGCCTGCTGGATCATGAGCCGTATTGAGAAGCGCCCCATGGGCCTGTACGGTTTGCCTCTGCGCGATGAGCCCATGTTCTCGCGTTTCGCTGTGGGATATGTGTTCTGGGGATTCATTCCTCTCACGGTCTGCCTTACCGTGCTCTGGCTTGCGCATGCTTTTGATTTCGGCAATTTTCTGCTGCACGGCGGAGCCATTCTGGGCTGGGGAGCCGCATGGTTTGTCGGCTTCGTGATGGTGGGCTTCGCCGAGGAGTATCTCCTGCGCGGCTACGCGCTTTATACCCTGGCCGACGGCATCGGCTTCTGGCCCGCCGCCCTCGTTTTGGCCGCTCTCTTCGGCCTGGGCCATGCCGCGAATCCGGGTGAAACCAGAGTTGGTGTGATAGCAACGGTGGTGTTTGCGCTGTTCGCTTCCGTTACGTTGCGCGTAACCGGAAGCCTGTGGCTCGCGGTGGGCGCTCACGCGGGATGGGACTGGGCCCAATCGTTTTTTTATGGCGTGAGTGACAGCGGATTAAAAGCCCAGGGCCATCTGCTCAATCCAGCGTTCCATGGCCCAGTCTGGCTGACCGGCGGAAGCGTAGGCCCCGAGGGCAGCATTGTCACTCTGATTTTGTGGAGCGTTATGATGCTGGTTTTCTATCTGGTTTACCGCAAACCGCGACAGAAGGCGCTGGTGATAGAATCCAGCACCGCCGCACCGCCGCCGATGGTGTGACAGGAATTGAAGACACGGCTCGCAAACTCCGCGAGCAACTAAATATCCAGGTTCTTTACGTCCAGCGCGTTCTCTTCAATGAACTTGCGACGCGCCTCCACGTCTTCACCCATGAGTGTGGTGAAGATGGATTCGCAGGCTTCGATATCTTCGGCCCTCACTGACAACAGCGTGCGCCGTTCCGGATCCATGGTGGTCTGCCAGAGCTGCTCTGAGCTCATCTCGCCCAGCCCCTTGTAACGCTGGACGCTGTATTCTTTTTTGCCTTCGGCCAGGACGTAGTCAAACAGCTCGCGCGCCGTCTGCTTTTCGACTACTTCAGCATCCACCTTGGTGCGTCGTACCGCCGCTTTGGATGTCTTTTTCGCCGCTTTCTCCAGGTCCTCGCGTTCAGCGTCGCTGAGGTCGTCGGCCGCCTCATCTGCGCTGCTCGCTTTGCCTGCGACTTCCACCACGAATGGCGGCTCCATGTATTCCTCAATCTGCTTGAACTTGGCCACCATCTGGCGGTATTCAGGCGTGGCCACCAGGCCCCAGTTCACCTGCCGTTCCGCGCCCTGTGAATCAGTGAACTTTACGCCCCAGAGCTCGTGCTCTTCGTCAAAGTAGCTTTCCACGGCCTTAAGCTGTTCCTGTTTGGCCAGCTTGCCCAGCTCTTTTTCCAGCTTCTCGATTTTTTTCGGCGGGTTCTTCTTGTCCCCTTCGAAGTCGGCGCGCTGCGCCAGGCCTGCTTTGGGGATGAGCGCCGTGATTTTTTCATTGCGGATGCGCTTGTCCACCTTCTCAAAAAAGCCAAGATATTCGTTCAGCGTGGTCATGAACCTGGCCAGGTTGACGCCTTCCAGCTTGGCCGCGCCCTCGCCATAGCGGACCACCATGCCCTCGGCGGCGCGCCGCACCATCACCCTGACGAACTCGCGATCGTCCTTGATGTACTGCTGCGTCTTGCCCTTCTTGATGCCGTACAGCGGCGGCTGGGCAATGAACACGTTCCCGCGCTTGATCAGCTCGCCCATGTGGCGGAAGAAGAACGTGAGCAGCAGCGTGCGGATATGGGACCCGTCCACGTCAGCGTCCGTCATCAGGATCACTTTCCCGTAACGCAGCCGCGCGGGATCGAAATCCTCTTTGCCGATGCCCGTGCCGAGCGCGGTGATCATGGCCCGGATTTCCTCATGGCTCAGCATCTTGTCGTAGCGGGCTTTCTCCACATTCAGGATCTTGCCTTTGAGCGGCAGGATCGCCTGGAAGCGCCGGTCACGGCCCTGCTTGGCCGTTCCGCCGGCGGATTCGCCCTCGACGAGGAAGAGCTCGCAGCGGTTGGGATCGCGCTCTGAACAGTCCGCCAGTTTGCCCGGCAGGCCGCCACCATCCAGCGCTCCTTTGCGCCGGGTAAGGTCGCGCGCCTTGCGGGCCGCTTCGCGCGCACGAGCCGCTTCAATGGCCTTGTTGATGATCTTGCGCGCCACTGTGGGATTCTGTTCGAAAAAACCGCCGAGGCGCTCGTTGACGAAAGCCTGGACAACGCCGGCGATATCGGAATTCAGCTTGCCTTTGGTCTGGCCTTCAAACTGGGGCTGCGGCAGCTTCACGCTGACCACGGCAACCAGGCCTTCGCGGACATCGTCACCGGTCAGGTTTTCTTTTACGTCCTTGAAGAGCCCGAGCTGCTGGCCGGCGTAGTTGATGGTCCGCGTCAGCGAAGTGCGGAACCCGGACAGGTGCGAGCCTCCGTCCACGGTATTGATATTGTTGGCAAAGCTGAATACCGTCTCCGAATAGCCGTCGTTGTACTGCAACGCGATTTCCATGGCCACGCCATCGCGCTCGGCTTCCATGTAGATCGGCTTATCGTGGAGCACGCTCTTGCCGCGATTCAGATGCTTAATGAATTCTGCGATTCCGCCTGTGTACTTGAATTCCAGGTGTTTGGCTTCGCCGCTCTTGGCGTCGGTCTGCCGCTCGTCGGTCAACGTGATCTGCAGCCCTTTGTTCAGGAAGGCCAGCTCACGCAGGCGCTGCGCCAGCGTGTCAAAGTTGTATTCCGTGGTAGTGAAGATTTCCTTGTCGGGCAGGAACTGGATCCGGGTGCCGCGCTTTTTTGTGGTGCCGGTCTTTTTAAGCTTGCCTTTTGGTTCGCCCTTGGAGTAGCTCTGCTCCCAGACGTGGCCGTCGCGCCAGATTTCCAGGTCCAGCTGGTGGCTGAGCGCGTTCACGCAAGAGACGCCAACGCCGTGCAGTCCGCCTGAAACTTTGTAATTGGAGCTGTCAAACTTGCCCCCGGCGTGCAGCTTGGTCAAAACCACCTGTGCCGCGGGCAGCTTTTCCCCGTCAATCACCATGTCATCCACGGGGATGCCTCGGCCGTCGTCCACCACGGTGATGGAGTTGTCGATGTGGATGGTCACTTCAATTCGCGTGGCGTACCCGGCAAGGGCTTCATCCACCGAGTTGTCTACTACTTCGTAAACCAGGTGGTGTAATCCCATCTCGCCGTTGGAGCCGATGTACATGGCCGGACGTAACCGCACGGCTTCCATGCCGCCCAGAACCTTAATGTCCTCAGCGGTGTAGTTGCCGTTTCCGTTACCCCCGTTATTTTTACTTTTCTTTTGCTCACTCATCGATTTTGCAGTTGCTGCTGCGGATTCCTTGGAAGCCAAACATTCACTCCTGTTACGGTGCGCGTAGACCTACCCCATTTTAGCCTGAATTCGAGGCTCGGGAACAAAGCCCAAGTTACTGAAATCGAATAGTTTATTGGCTATTTGTCCACAGCTCTTATTGTACCACAGCAGGGCTCCAAGAGGTCTCAGACTCCTTGAGCCCCCCGCCCAGGTACAATTTCCAAAATGGTACAAAATTTCATTTGAAAATTCTCATTTGCCCGGTATACTTAGTCCCGCTTAATCCACTACCACCAGTGAGTTAAGTCACCACCAAAAAGAAAAAAAAGAAAACAGGAGAACCTTCCCCATGAAAGCGTTGCTTCGTTCTTCGATCCTTGCCCTTATTATGTTTGCTGGATTTGCGGCTGTTTCGTCCACCCAAACCGCGTCCGCGATCCCTGGGTTGCCATCGCCGGTACCGTGTTCGACGCTTTGCACCCAGTAAGACCGGACACAGGGAACCCGGTTACTAGAGCAGCAATGTACTTTGGTGCGTTACGAATGGGTTGAGTCGTCCGCCAAAGTGGGAGTATGCTTACGCCTCTGTGGAGGGTTCCCGTGCACGTAACAGCTCTGGCTTGGACCACGATCGCTCTCGGTTTAATGATCGCAGCAGCGCGCATTGTGCTGCTGGCGTTCCTTAAAGGTAAGCGCCGTAAAGAACTGCCCATTTTTTCCAGTTATTTAGTTCTTGGGAGCTTCGTTCTTCTCCTCGGAACCGTGGGCTATCTGTGTACGAAGTGCACGCAATATTTTTATATTTATTGGGTGATGAATTTCTTGTACGTGGCCCTCGAGTTCGGTGTCATGTACGAGATTTTCGTGAATGCACTGAAACCCTACTCTGCTCTTATTGACCTTGGGAAGATGCTCTTCCTCTGGGCTTCCGCATTCCTCCTCATCGTGGCAGCCATTACGGCCATCACCACGACTGGCGCCAACCAGACAAGACTTGTTGCATCCGCTGCCGTGCTGGAGCGAAGCCTGCGCTTAATTGAGTGCGGCCTTTTGATGCTGTTCTTCTTCTTCGAAAAGCGGCTGGGGCTCTCGTGGCGAAGCCCGAGTGTGAGCATCGCTTTAGGATTGGGCGTCTATGCTGCGACGGATCTCGGATTTTCCTACCTTAAAGTTCAAATACCAGGACAAATTGGTGTCATCGACGTCCTTTATAGCCTCGTGTTCTTCGCGGTTCTGAGTTTCTGGGGTTATTGCCTGCTTCGGCCAGAGACAGAGCGGACCAACGTACTCGACTCGCCGAATCGGCTTATTCTGCAGCGCTGGAATGAGGCCCTGATCAGTTATAGCTACGGCGACGGCGGCGGCACTATGGCAACCGTTGATTCCTTCCTTCCCAACGTTGAGAAGACCGTCGAGCGCGTTATGGCTCGCAAAATGACCAATTAAGACAGGTTTGAACAAAAGTTAAAGGCCGGATGGAATGTCCGGCCTTTTTCCTTTCTATAAACCCTCTTTTCGCTCAGATCCTCATCGGCATCACAATGTACCGATATTTGTACTCGCTGTCCGCGGGCTCATCAGGACGAAGCTGCCCGGCTGATTGTGCATCCTTGAATTCAAACCGCACATCTCCCGTATTCACAACTTTGAGGAAGTCCAGCAGGTATTGTGAGTTGAATCCGATGACCATGGGATCGCCGGCGTATGCCGTTTCGATGGAGTCCTCGGACTCGCCGGTTTCCGTGTTCGATGAGGAAACCTTCAGCTCGTTCTTCTCGAGACGCATGCGAATCGCGTTCGAGCGTTCATCAGCAAACTGAGCCACACGCTGGATTGCCGACGAGAGCTCGTCACAGTGCACGGCAACGGATTTGTTGTTGTCCCGCGGCAGCACAGCTTCATAGTTCGGGAACTGTCCTGTAAGCTGCCTTGAGGTAAGCAGACGGCCGCCAATACGGAAGAACAGCGTCGACTCATCGCGGGCGAACTCCACCGCCTGGGCGTCTGTACTGTTGAGCAAGGTGCTCAACTCAGCCATGGCCTTCTTGGGAACCAGGACCTTAAGCTCCCCACTAACCGACACTTTCGTGTTGGTATTCTCAATGTGCGCCAGGCGATGGCCATCCGTGGCCACCATGGTGATTGATTCCGGCTTCAGCACCAGAAGGGCGCCATTCAGCGTGTATCGCGACTCCTCGTTCGAGATGGCAAAAATTGTCTTCGCAATCAGGTTGCGCAGTACCTGGACGGGAAGTTGGATGGCCGTTTCCGCGGCAAACACCGGGAGGGCGGGAAAGTTGGCCCGCGCCATGCCGACCATCTTGGTGTTTGAGCGGCCGCTGCGGATCTGGACCCAGTGATTTTCCAGCAGCTTGATGCTGATTTCGCCATCGCCCAGCAGCTTTACGTAGTCGTACAGTTTGCGCGCGGGCACGGTGCAGGAACCCTCTTTCTTCACCCTGGCGGGGCATGAAGTCCGCAAACTCAAATCCAGGTCGGTCGCCGTGATGGAGAGCTTGTCATTGCCCGCCTCGAACAAGAAATTCGAGAGAATCGGAATTGTGGTCTTACGCTCCACCACGCCCTGCGTGGCCGTAAGTTCCCTGAGCAAATCTGCTTTGCTGATGGTGATTTCCATGCTGGTTCCCACCTCAGTCGCCACAGCGGAAGGCATAATATGTGGCCCCCTAATAATATCGGTTACTAAACTAACTCAAACAGTAAATATATACAGCAGTAGCAGCAGATGCCTGCGGAAAAGTGGGAATCACCGGCAAACTCTTCTTTTCCGCGATTTTCCCGGGCTCGGCGCCCTGCAATTCCGGTCTCTCTGCCATTCCAAACACTGGAGAATCAGGTCACTCGGCGTGCTTTCCTGACCTGTCTTGCACCGTTTCCACAGTTGCTCCACAGGGAACCCGCGAAAAAAACTCGCGCTAAAGTGGAAAACGGGAATTTAATGTGAGCCCGATCACTGACAAATCAACTGTTCAGTGTTTCCGTCAGCTTATTTAACAACCGGTTCAAGTCTCTGTCCGTCTGCTTCTGCTGCTCGATCTTTTCCACCGAATGCATCACGGTGGTGTGATGTTTGCCGCCAAATTGCCTCCCGATCTCGGGCAGTGAAGCCTCCGTCATCTGCTTGGCAAGGAACATGGCGATCTGCCGGGGAAAAACAATGGCTCGCGAATTCGTCTTGGCTTTGATTTCAGCCGCGCGTAAACCAAATTGTTCGGCGACGGCCTTTTGAATTGCATCAATCGTGATCTTCCGCGCCTGCGAATCGATGAAATTCTTGAGCACCTGCTGGGCTGTAACCAGGCTAATTTCAGCGCCCGTCAATGAGCAGTATGCCATCAGCCGGATCAGGGCCCCTTCCAGCTCGCGCACATTCGTGCGCACGTTGGATGCGATGTACAGGGCAAGGTCGGTGGCCAGGGAAACGCGTTCAGACTCCGCCTTCTTCTGCAGGATGGCGACCTTCGTTTCCAGGTCCGGAGGCTGAATGTCAGCAATCAGGCCCCATTCAAAGCGCGAACGCAGGCGGTCTTCAACTTCCGCCAACTCCTTTGGCGGGCGGTCGCTGGCAATCACAATCTGCTTCATCGATTCGTGAAGAGCATTGAACGTGTGGAAAAATTCCTCCTGCGTGCGCTCTTTCTGCGCCAGGAACTGGATGTCATCGATCAGCAGCACATCCACGTTTCTGAACTTGTCGCGAAAGCTCGTCATGCGATCGTAGCGCAGCGAATTGATCATCTCGTTGGTGAACTTTTCACTGGAAACGTAGCAAATGGCTGCCTGCGGCTGGTGACGCTTTACTTCATGCCCGATCGCCTGCATCAGGTGCGTCTTGCCCATTCCCACACCGCCATACAGGAAAAGCGGGTTGTAGGCTTTAGAGGGGCGCTCAGCGACGGCCTGAGCCGCGGCGTGGGCGAACTGGTTGCCGGCGCCGATGACAAAAGCCTCAAAAGTGTACCTGGGATTGAGTTGCGCAGCAGAGTCCCAATCGAACCTCTGCTGCCTGGCGGCAGCCGCCTGGCTCGCCGGCACAGAAACAGGCGCGAACCCGCCATCGGCGCGAACGGGCGGAACGCTTGGATCTTCTTCAACCGTCACGAACTTCACGTCCTGGTACTGCGGCTCCAGCGTGTCCATGGCTTCCTGAATCAGGTCACCGAACTTGTCGCCGATGTGGCGGAACTCGGGAGTGGGCACGCGCACAAAGATGACGTCTCCGTTTGTGTGGCTGAAGCGCGTTGGTTTCAGCCAGGTGTCATAAGAATGGCGGCTGATCTTTTTCTCAATCGCCGCCAGGATTCGAATCCATGGGTTCGCGGTTGCGGTAACGGTCGCAGTGGATAAGGACATTGGCTTGAGTTTTTTCCTGTTGCGAGCCGGCCAGGGGCCCACGTAGTAACAACCGGGAACTACATGCTCTGTATGGGCGCCACAGAGCAGTTGAAAAACTGTTGCAGCAACAAAATTTCAATTGACTGGAGGGCATACTAGCACAAGCATTCCTCTGTGGAAACGCGAGGAAAACCTTTTTTGAAAAAAAATTTTGCGGACGCGTTGCGCAAGAATTTTTCTGCACAAGGAATTGTTCTTTGTTGCAACGCTGGTGCAAAAATGCGCGGTTTATGCGCACACGCCGTCACATATTCTCCGTGACCAGCAAAGCAGCGGAAACAGTTTTGCTGCCGTTGTGTACCGGAGTTCCGGGCAGAAATCGGAGAACACGGCTTGTTGAATCCATGCGTTGAACATTGCCGCAGGAGCCGTGCGGAGCAAGGGCCTGCCACAGGCCTGGCATTGGCGTCAGAACGCGATTTCCTTTATACTTTTCATTTGCACACAGCAAATAGATTCTCCTGCAGGAGCGCGATAGCCCAATGCCCAAGCGCACGTTTCAGCCTAACCGTCGCCGCCGTTCCAAGGTGCACGGTTTTCGTACCCGAATGAAGACAAAGAGCGGCCGGGCGGTACTCTCCCGTCGCCGCGCCAAAGGGCGCAAGCGCGTTTCCGTGAAGCCGGGCTTCCGGGAGTAGTCTCGTTTTAGAGAGTTGCGGTTGGTATTGCAGCGAGTTACGGACAGTCCTTCCGCCGGGTTTCCCAGGCGCTCGCGGCTGCTGAAACATTCGGACTTCCAGCGCGTGTACCAGGAGCCAAAAAAAAGCTTCTCCGGAAATATTACTGCCCTGTACCGCTTGCGCACCGACCAGGAGCTTCCCGGGCCGCGAATTGGATTTGCTGTTGGCAAAGTGCTTGGAGGCGCGGTGGCGCGCAACAGGATCCGCCGCAGAATGCGGGCCGCGGTTTCCAGACATCTGGGGATGTTGACGCGTCCGGTAGACCTTGTGTTGCATCCGCGAAAATCAGTATTGGACCTGGACTTTGCGAAGCTGAATGCAGAAATTCAGCAGCTTTTTGCCGCTGTCCAGAAAGGCACAGGACTACGATGAAGGCCGCGGCCGAGCGATTTTTAAAGTTCTATAAGTATCTGGTATCGCCATTGCTTCCGCCCGCCTGCCGCTATGTCCCCAGTTGCTCGGAATACGCGGCCGAGGCAGTTGCCCGGCACGGGTTCTTTCACGGCATGATGCTGGCGTGCTGGCGCCTGCTCCGGTGTAATCCCCTGGCACAGGGCGGCTACGATCCCGTGCCGAAGAAATAGAGATTGAGACCAAAGATTTGACCGAATATCACAATCCTCAAGACGATCCCGGCTCACAAAGGCGGCTCATGCTCGCCTTCTTCCTGGTGTTTGTGCTCATTGCAGTGATGCAGTTCTTCCTGCCCAAGCCTCAGCCCCAGAAGACCCCTGAGCCAAAGCAGCAGACGGCCCAACAGCAGCCCCAGGCGACACCCGCAGCCCCTTCTACGACTGCTGCAACTGCCGCGCCTGTGACTCGCGCAAGGGCCCGGACGGCGGCCCGCGCAGCCAAGGCGCCGGTGAAGGAAGCGACGGCGCAAACTGAAACGATCCTCGAAAACGACGCATACAAGATCACATTCACCAACCGCGGCGCTCTGGTGAAGTCCTGGATTCTCAAGAAGTACAAGAATGATAAGGGCGAGCCGCTGGACCTGGTCAACGAGGCTACTGCGCCGGTTCTTGGCTATCCCCTTTCTTTCTTTGCCTATGACAAGGGCCTTGAGCAGAAACTGAACCAGGGTCTTTATGTAGTGCACGGAAAAGGCACGGAAAAAGATCCAATCATCTTTGAGTACTCAGATGGCGACATCTCCGCGCGCAAGGTTTTCCGGCCTGAAGAAAAAAGCTACATCATTTCGCTGGAGACAGAGGTTACCCGGGGAGGCCAGCCGGTGACTGCCTACCCTCAGTGGCCGGGTGGAGTGGGCGATCAGGCCAACCTGGGCGCGTATGCGTCCACCACGATTGACTGGAACCAGAATGGCAGCGTAGAGCGCAAAGCCGCGAAATCAGGAAATTTTATCACCGGGCACAAGTGGGTCTCCAACGGACAGACGATCACCGATCCGTTTTACTGGACCGCCCTTGCTGATAAGTACTTCGCCGTGGCGTTCATGCCTCCTTCACCCGAGGGCACCGCGCTGGTTACTTTGAATAATGAAGTTGAGGTCCCCAAGGACCCCTCGAATCCCAAGGACACCGCCAAAGAAAAAGTCTCGGTCCTGGGAGCGGCGTTCGGCAATACCGGCGGCCCCACACAAATGCGCATCTTTGCGGGGCCTAAAGCCGTGGACCTTCTGGAAGCCACGAAAGCCCAGCCTGGAGGCCCTGATCTCCGCGCAATCGTGGATTTCGGCACTTTCGGGTTTATTGCCAAGCCGTTGTTCCTGTGGCTCAAGTGGACGTATGAGCACTGGATCCCGAACTGGGGATGGTCCATTGCTTTTCTTACGGTCGTCATCACCATGGCGCTGCTGCCGCTGCGCATGTCGAGCCAGAAATCAGCGCTGAAGATGCAGAAAATCCAGCCACAAGTGAAGTCGATCACGGAAAAGTACAAGCGCTACAGCATCACCGATCCGCGACGGCAGGAAATGCAGAAGGAGATGTCGGCGCTGTACAAGAAAGAGGGCGTAAATCCAATTGGCGGCTGTTTCCCCATGCTGCTGCAGATGCCCTTCCTGTTTGCCTTCTACTCCATGCTGGGCAATGCCATCGAGCTGCGCCTGGCTCCGTGGCTCTGGATCAAGGACCTGTCAGCTCCCGATCCGACGCACATTCTTCCGATTGCCATTGTGGTTTCCATGTTCGTGATGCAAAAGAGCACGCCCCAGGCAGGCATGGACCCGGCGCAGCAGAAGATGCTCAACTTTATGGGCCCGCTCATGATCGGCGGTATAAGCTGGGGAGTGGCTTCAGGGCTTTGCGTTTACTGGGCCATCAGCAATGTGCTGGGCTATGTGCAACAGCTCTTCCTGAATCGCTCTGAACTGGCGCAGCAGGTGCGGAAGAGCCAGGAACGGCGGGCTACTCGCAAGCGATGATTTCACGTTAGCCGAATCAAGGTGTTTGAAAGACTATCGACAATGCTTCAGGACAAGGTTGCAGCGGCAAAAAAAATCGATTCCCTGTTGAAGAGCCTGCTCGCCTCAGGCGGGTTCCGGTTGAAGTACCGGATCACTGTGAATCCGCCGGTTACGGCCGGGCTGGAACTGGAAACGCCGGATATTCTGGTGGAACTTGCCGGACCTGACAGTGATCTGGTGCTGGAGCGCGGCGGGGAATTATTGCGCTCCATGGAGACCATTGCTCATGAAGCTGTCCGGCTGCACGGAGAAGAACATGACCGTATTGCCTTCGATTGCCGCGGCTATCGCGCTGCACGCCATCGCGAACTGAAGCTTGCCGCGGAAGTCGCCGCTGAAAAAGTCCTGCGCACCGGCGTGCCATATTCCTTTGCTCCAATGTCCTCGCGCGAGCGCCGGCTGATCCATCTTGCCTTTCGCGATCACCAGTCGCTGGTCACGCAAAGCGAAGGCGAGGGACTACGCCGGTATGTGGTGCTCTATCCCAAAGATTACAAGCCAGCGCATCCGGCGCGACGCTAATCACGGGATTTGCCGGGCCCGGCAGGCCAGCTCTCGCCTGCCCTCTTCCGCATATCTGGATTAAACTACCCAGCATGTCTACCAACGTCACCATGATCGGCGAAGTGCCGATCTTCGAACTGCTGGATGCCGAAGAGCGCGACACCCTGGCGCAAATGATGAACTCCCGTGACTACAAAGAGGGCCAGATGATCTTTCATTATGGCGATCCGGGCGGAGAGATTTTCATTCTGCGGTCCGGCCGTGTGGAGCTTTCGGTCGAGAGCAATGACGGCGAAAGGATCATCCTGGCGGAAAACGAGCACGGGGACGTCATTGGCGAGCTCTCATTCCTGGATGGCGGCCCACGCACTGCCACCGCGCTGGCGCGGGAAGACACCCAGGTGCTCACCATGGACCGGGAGCGCCTGCTGGAGTTCATTGATAAACATCCTCACGCCGCGATGGATCTGCTCACAGTGGTGGGCCGCCGCCTGCGCATCACAGACGATCTGCTGCGTACACGCGTTTCCCGCAACCTGAACGTTGAAGACGAGGGGCGCATGACAGTGGGCCAGCGCGTCGCGGACAGAGTGGCCAGTTTTGGCGGCTCCTGGACGTTCATTTTCATTTTCGGGGCGGTCATGCTGGTATGGGTGCTGCTGAACACAGCGGCGCTCTTCTCTGATCACTTTGATCCTTATCCATACATCCTGCTGAACCTGTTTCTTTCCATGCTTGCCGCCATGCAGGCGCCGGTCATCATGATGTCGCAGAACCGGCAGGCGGCCAAAGACCGCCTGAAAGGCGATCTCGACTACGAGGTCAACCTGAAGGCTGAACTTGAAGTGGCGCAATTACACCGCAAGGTGGACAACCTGCATGAGCGCCTGGAAGAGCACCTGGCCCGCATGGAAGCCCGCAATCGCGTTGAGCCTTGAATCTGGATGACACCATTGTCGCTATAGCCACGCCGCCCGGCCGCGGAGGCATTGGCGTGGTGCGCATTGCAGGTAGCGATGCCCGCAATATCGCGATAGGCATCCTTCGCCTGAACCATGCAATGGAAGCGGGGCGGGCGCTTTTCGGCGAGCTGATTGAGCCGGCCACCCGTGAGCGCATTGATGAAGTAGTAATAACCTTTTTCGCGCGGCCACACTCGTATACGACAGATGACATAGTGGAAATTTCCGCTCACGGTTCACCCGTGGTGCTGCGGCACGTGATCGAGCTGGCGACCGCGGCCGGGGCGCGCCTTGCTCAGCCGGGCGAATTCACCATGCGCGCATTCCTGAACGGCCGCATCGATCTCACGCAGGCTGAAGCCGTGCGCGACCTGATCGAGTCACAGACGCTCTACCAGGCCAAAGTAGCCGCGCAGCAGCTTGAAGGCGCACTTTCCAAACGCCTGCAGCCCGTCAAGAAAAAGCTGGTGGACCTGATCGCGGTGATGGAGGCAGGCATCGATTTTGCCGAAGATGACGTTTCCGTGCTTCCGTCGGACGAAATTCGTCAGCGCATCAATGCCATCCAGCAGCCGCTGGAAGAACTGCGGGCGTCTTTTGCCTACGGCAGGATCGTGCATGAAGGATTCACACTCGCGATTGTCGGGCGGCCGAACGTCGGGAAGTCCAGCCTCTTCAACCGGCTGGTGGAGCGCGAACGCGCCATCGTTACCGCCACGCCGGGAACCACGCGCGACCTGGTCACGGAAACCGTGGCGCTCGGCGGCATCCCGGTAAAGCTGATCGACACCGCGGGCATTCGCCAGGCCCACGACGAAGCTGAGCGCATAGGTATCCGCAAATCCTATGAAGCACTCAGCGAGGCCGACATGGTGCTGGTAGTGCTCGATTCAACCCAGCCGCTCTCACCGGAAGATACTGAACTGCTCGCCGCCTGCCGCAACCGCCGTGCGTTGGCCGTCGCCAACAAGGTGGACCTGGATGGCGCCGAGCCCCTGTGTGTGGACGATTACAAAGTGTTCCCCACCTCGGCTCTCACAGGCGATGGCATCGACCAGCTTCGCCAGGAAATCCTGAGCCAGATCTCAGGTCACAGCGGAACGGAGCACGAAAGCGGTTTTCTCACCAACGTCCGCCATCAGCGAAAGGTGGAAGAATCGATTATCAACCTTGATGCCGCTCGCCAGGCGGTGGAGCGCAGGATTCCGCACGAGATGATCATGCTCGATCTTTACGGCGCGCTCCGTCCACTCGACGCCATCACCGGTGAAACCACGACCGATGACATTCTGAATCTGATCTTTAGCAGCTTTTGTATCGGGAAGTAAACCAGGCGCCGGGCAGCTATTGAGCCCCGCGTGGGTGATAAGGATTTTCCTGAGAGTTCACCGCCTGCCAGCGGCCATGGCGGTAGGCGAATACATCGGTAAAGACCGTCTGGCGCACAGGTGCCCCGGACTTGTCCACTGCCACGACAATTCCGTTCACAACTCCGGCCGTGCCGTAGATCCTGACTTTCAGATTTTCAAAATGCTTCCTCAAATGATTGGCAGGTTGCTTCGTACGGCGAAGATAATCTACCTGGTCCTTTTTCGAGATGAAGCCGGACGGGAGCGCGTGGACAAAGTCGTCCGCCAGGATCTGCTCCTGCACCCCAGGATCGTTCTCCGCTTGAAGCCACTTCTGCTCCAGCGCCAGCAGGTCACGTTTGGCCTTGGCTTCATCGAGTGTGCGGCTGCTTTGGGCACTGGCAGAAAACACTGACAGTATCAGGACAGGAAGTATGAAAAGAGGCTTATACACTTGCATGGGCTGAGGATACACCTGTCAGCGTCGCGGATCGATGGTTCCAAAGAGCTTAGCTGCCATCGTAATTAAGTGAATTCAGCTGCCACCATCTCTCTCACGCTCGAACCCGGCTCTGATTTCTACTGGAATCCAGGTTGAATCAGGGAAATGACCTCAGCGGCTACGGAAGTAGATTCGGACTCCTAGCTGAACTGATGATGCTTCCTTCTTCAAGATCTCGATTTTGACTGATTCCGAATCCAATTTTTCTATTGCGTCCCATAACCCGAGTTGCACAGGTTGCTTCGAAACAACAGTGGGCCTCTTCTGAAATTCTTGCAGACTCCAGATCTTCCCTCGGTACTTAAGTGCGAACCCGGGCCAGGTTTCCATTGCGCGTCGTATCACCTCCGGGGAAGGTGCGTTTTTGCCATCTCGGTAGTTGTAAACGGTCTGGCGCCCCACGGCCAGCGCATCAGCGATTTCTTGCGCGGAGAGCTGCGTCAACAGTTCTTTGATTCGAGTAGAGAATTCCGCCTTCAGTTCAGGATCAGAGGCCGATCGAGGCATACAAATTTATTCGCCCTCGTTCCAATATATTTGACAAAAAATACGTCTAATATATTAGCCTGATACGGCTAAGAGTCAACATCCGTGTTAGCCATTCTTGGATGCAACGAGGGATCGACTAAGGCATCGAATCTGTGGAGGACGTAATGGGCGCAGCGCCTCAGGCCCGTCTTACTGTTGAAACTGCTCTCTACGAGGCCAACAAGTCTGTGTGGTTACACGAGCATCGCAACGAATTCGTCGTCGTAAAAGACGAGGAGGTGTTGGGATTCTTTTCTGAATTTCACGAGGCATACCAAAGGGGTGTTGAGAAGTACGGGCTTGACTCAGATTTTCTCGTGAAACGCGTGGTGCCACAGGAGCCTGTCTTTGTCGTGTTCTGAACGTGAGTAGACACTATTCACCCCGCCGCGATCCCAAGGATCTAGAGAAATTTGGTCCGAGACTTGAGATTACACTCGGAGCGCCGATCATTCGTGACCGAACCCATCTCCGCATGCCGCTACCAACACCCGGCCGAGAACGGCGCTTTTCTAAGATGCCAGCAGTCATCGATACAGGTGCGAGCAGGACAGTTTTAACCCCAGAGGCGATCGCGAGAGTTGGGCTGCCGGTCGTCGATTACACGATGATCTCGCGAGCGGGCGGGACGGAGAAAGTGACCGCTCACGTTGCTTCTATACAGTTTCCCGACAGGATGGCACCTATTGAGGTGATGCAGGTGGTCTGTTGTGAATTGCCTGATCAGCCAGTTCAATGTCTCATTGGGAGGGACATCCTATCCCGCTGGCTTCTCACTTACGACGGTGTGAAGGGCGAATGGTCGATCGAAGACGAGGATTTGGCGGCTTGGGTTGAGCCTCCAGAGGATTCGCTGTAGCAGCGAACGAACTTAATTGCTCACGGCTACCGTCACAATCCCCTGGATCTCGCTGACGTCATCCCTGCCGCGTTCGAACGTGATCCCCGGCAGTCCCGCAAACGTGTTGGCCAGGCGGAGCTCTTTGATTTCGAACAGTCGGCTGCCGTCTTTGCCGATGTATTCATCGTAGGTCGCGCCCGCAAGATAGTAGGGGTGGCCACGGTAGATCAGCAACGCGACCTGCTGCTGCCGCAGGCCGGCGATGATGGAATCCACCTCGCCAGGCGCCCCTTTGGTGTATTGCAGATCCAGGTGGACGTGCCGTCCGTCATCCAGCACAAAATCGTTATCCACCACCTTCGCCAGCGCATCCATGGAGGGCAGGTCCGCGCACAGCTCCCCGTAGTTCAACCGCATCACCCAGAAGCTCTGGCTCAGTGAGATGCCCTTTTGTTTGAGCATGGACTCAAGACCGGCAGCGAGGGCCCAGTTTTCGCAGCTCTGTTTGGCGATGACCAGTTTTGCGGCTTCCAGATCGGCCGTCTGGTTCGGCTTGAGCTGATAGCTCTGCTGCAGCTTCTTCGGGACTTTCTTGGCGGCTACCAGGGAAACGCCGGCCACGAAAACAAGTATCGCGACTCGCCGCAAGTTTGGCATGGGTGAAGCCAGTGTAGCGCTGAATGGCCGCAGCCAGGAATAGAGCATTTGCCGGAGGTTCTTACTTTGCCAAGGCTGCCAGCATCCTGCGAAAGAGCGCATCAAACGACTGCCCGGACTTGTCCCCAAGCTGTGCGAGCGCCTTCTCCACCAGCGCCCGGTTGTAGCCCAGGTTGACCAGCGCCGAAAGCACGTCCTCTTCCACCGGCGAGGCCACTGCCGCCGGAGGCACGCCGAAGGCTTCCAGCTTGTCGCGCAGCTCCAGGACCATACGTTCGGCGGTCTTTTTGCCGATGCCGGGAATCCGCGTGAGCAGCGCCACATTGTTGCCTTTGATGGCCGCGACCATCGCCTCAGCCTGCATGCCGCTCAGAATGGTAATGGCGAGCTTCGGGCCGATCCCGCTCACACTGACCAACTTTTCGAAAAGCTGTTTTTCTTCCGGACGCAAAAAGCCAAACAGAGCCAGCGCGTCTTCGCGGACATGCGTGTGAATGAACAGGGCAACTTCGCTGCCCAGCGGGGGCAGATCAGAAAAAGTAGGGATGGTGATGGTGACCTCGTAACCAACGCCCCCAGCCTCAACAATGGCCTGGTTCGGGTGCTTGGAAATCAGCTTGCCCCGCAAATGTGCAATCATCTTTGGTTGTCGCTTTGCTGCACACCGCTTGACTCACCCGGGTCAGTGCACACCACAGATGCTCCTGAACCAGCGCAGCACGGCGCGTTGTCGGACTCGCAGAGCTTACGCATGTCTGCGCTTATAGAGGATGTTGAACTGAAATCCCGGATTGGGCGGAAACAGTTCGGCAATTTTTTTCAGGCGCGCCGCCAGGGCCGGCGGCGCCAGCAGAGGATACTCGCGTTCACGCAGCTCATAGTAGTCAACATCCAGGCAGAGCGAAAGCAGGTAGACGGCAATGGCATCAGAAAACGTGGCTGACAGATAATCGGATTTGGCCCGTTCGTCCACCCGACCCCCGGCCAACGCCTGCTTGCGAAATTCAAACGCATCCAGGCTGGTCTCTCCGCGAACGTTATTGCCGGCCTGCTCCCACACAAGGTCGGCAAAATCAGGAGAGATTCCGGCGCGGTCCACAAAGGCGTGGCCCACGTTGATATAGAACTCAAATGCAATCGAGAAGCGGTCTTCAAGCAGCCGCGTGGAGATGAACACGCACTGGGAGTCGCCGGATTCAATGTTGCGATGGCACACCGCGTGATCCGTAAGTGCGGGATCAAATTGTTCCGCCACCAGCGTTTTGTCACCGTCGCCAATCGTCAAGGGGACAAAATAGAACGCCTTCCGGTCCAGCGCCGCGGCAATCGCCCGCGGTATGGCCTGGAGCATGCGCTCCAGTTCATCAGAAGGAAGCGTTATCTCCCCGGCCGTCGCGTAGCAGATGCCATTCGCCGTCTGGCTCACGCGGACGTTCCGGATGATCTCCTGCGCCGGGCGCATCTCTAGATGGGCTGCCTGATCCACGGTATTATTCTAGCTTAGGGGTTGGCGGCCACAGCCGCAACCGGATCTTATGGGAAAATTTGTCGTTTGCGCGGGAATCGGACTTATTTCCGGTGTCATTTGCTTCTTTCTCTCAGTGGCCTTCTTGTGTTTTGGCCTGCTCATTTACTGGGGGATAAGCCACACTCATCCTGACATGACGCTTACCTACAAAGTGGCCGCTCCGGTGGCGCTCCTGGCGGCCGTAAGCGGCTTCATTATCAGTCTGGTTCGGATGTTTCGCCACCGTCCCGCTGCCGAAGCCGAGTAACATTCTCACAATTCTTTACCGATCAGTGTTTGACCGCAGCGCCTGCTGCGTTTAGACTTTCCTGCCCCCTAGTAAGCTGAAACAACAAGGAGTCATCATGAGTGTTTCCCGGCGTTTGGCCGCCGTATTTCTGTGTGTGTTTTGCGTCCTGGGCCTCAGCACTGCAATGGCGCAGGAAAAAGTCGATCTGGACACGATCAGCCGTATTCGCTACGAAGGCTTTCACGATTCCAAGGTCATGGAACTTGCCAGCGGGCTGATGGATGGCATCGGCGAACGCCTGACGGGCTCACCCAACATGAAGAAGGCCAACGAGTGGACGCGCGACCAGCTTGCCTCATTTGGCCTGGTCAATGCGCATCTTGAGCCCTGGAGTCCTTTCGGCCGCGGCTGGGCCAATGAATATATCAACGTTCGTATGGTCTCGCCGGACGTGGCTCCGCTCATCGCCTACGCCAAAGCCTGGACGCCTGGAACGAACGGTCTGGTGCGCGGCCAGGTCGTGAGGGTGAATATCCGCACGCCCGAGGACATGGCGCGTTACAAGGGAACGCTCGCCGGCAAGATCGTTCTCTTTGGCGAAGACCCGGAGATGAAGCCCTCCATCGCGCCGCTCTCGGAACGTTATACGGACAAAGATCTCTCCGATATCGCGCAATATCAGATTCCAAGCGAGCGCAACCTGGCCCGCTTCCGGGAATTTCGCCGCCGCTTTCGGTTCTTCCAGCAGGTGATCAAGTTCTTAGGTGAAGAAAAGCCCCTTGCGGTCATCGACCACAGTCGCGGCTCGCTGGGCGGTGGAACCATCTTTGTGCAGCAGGGCGGCTCTTACAAGGAAGGTCAGACCGTTACCGTTCCAGAGATCACCGTCGCCCAGGAGCAGTGGGACCGCATCGCCCGCCTGCTGTCAGAGAAGGTGCCTGTCGAGCTTGAGGTGAACGTCAAGAACACGTTTTACGACAATGCCATGACGCAGTGGAACACCATTGCGGAAATCCCCGGTACGGACAAAAAAGATGAAGTCGTGATGCTGGGCGCGCATCTGGACTCGTGGCACTCCGGGACAGGCGCCACGGACAACGGCGCCGGCACGGTGGTGATGATGGAAGCTGTGCGCATCTTAGAAGCCCTTGGCATCAAGCCCCGCCGCACCATCCGCATCGGCCTGTGGAGCGGAGAGGAGGAGGGCCTGCTGGGTTCGCAATGGTATGTGGCCCAGCACTTCGGGAGCCGTCCGCCATTCAAAGATCCCGATCGCCAGGGCGACCCCACGGTGATTCGCCGCGATGCCGGGCCCATGACCATCAAGCCAGGTGAACAATCCAAAGTGTCTGTCTACTTCAACCTGGATAATGGCACAGGAAAGATTCGCGGCGTTTATACGCAGGAGAATGCCGCTGTAGAGCCCATCTTTGAAGCCTGGATGAAACCCTTCCACGATCTCGGCATGGACACACTTACCATGCGCAACACCGGGGGCACGGATCATCTTTCGTTCGATGCTGCCGGCATTCCCGGTTTCCAGTTCATCCAGGATCCGGTGGAGTATGACACGCGGACGCACCACTCCAACATGGACGTCTACGATCGTTTACAGCCGGACGACTTGAAGCAGGCGGCTGTGATCGTGGCTTCGTTTGTATATCTGGCGGCGCAGCGCGATGAGATGTTCCCCCGCAAGCCGATCGAGAAAGCGCTGCCTCCCATACAGGAAAATCAAGAGAACGCTTCGCCGGTAACGAACCCGAAAGCGGCGGACCAGCCAAAGGCGCCCAAACCTGCACAGCAGCGGAAAAGTCGTCACAAACCGCCCAGGGGGTAAATAGCCAGGATTCAAAGGTGTTTCAGGGGGCTGCGGCCGACAAGCTGCGCCCCTTTTGTTTTCACTCCCGGATCTTTACTGGCTGTATTTACGGGTTGATTCGTCAGGCGGTCCCTGTTGAAAATCGGAGTCTTCCAGGATTCTGCCGGCTCGGCGGGCAAGCACAAAGCGAACGGCGGCGCCACAGCGGCTGCACGCGGGAAAGCGCTCACCCCGGAAGATGGTGGCGGAATGATTTTCGCGGTGAAGGTGGTGCCGGACGGTGTACACACCCGATTCCGGGACCTCTTCTCCCGGTTTGAAAACTTGTTCGGCCTGCGATGTACCTTGCATCAATGCCGTCGCCCGGAAAGCGAAACTAGTGTACAGGAGCAGCCGGAAAAATCTAAAGCTCCGTCGATTTCGAGGACGGGAGTTGATCCGGGGTAGCCTGGGTGGTTCCCGGATTAGCTGCTCCTGCTCTGCCCGGGCATCTGCGCCTGCTCCACCAGCAGAATGGGGATGCCGTCGCGCACAGGGTACACCCGCCCGCATCCGGTGCACTGAAGAGATTTTTCGTCCGCCGAGAGGGTCAGGGGTTTGCGGCACTCCGGCACCGGGCACACCAGAATGTCAAGCAGCTTCTTCAGCATCATGGAGAACATTGTAATCGCGTGGAAGAGTGCCGCAAACGATCAACGCAGTGGGGCAAGCGGCCGTCAGGCGCCGAGCCGGGGCGTGGCAATCCACGCCACGCTGGCCAAGATCGGCGCTGCATCTGGAGAGCCTATTCCGTCGAGCCATGTCCAGCCCCAGGCATCGTGTGCCTGCTCGCGCAGGACAGCGGGATTGCCGAAGGCCTTGCGATGCGCTTCGCCCAGCATCTCCCGGTGCACCGCCATGTCCTGCGCTAACTCGCGCTGCAGGCGCCGGCGGTTCAAGAGGTAATAAATTCTACGCAAGAATTCGCCCATACTTCCTCACGGCTACCGTACAGCTACCTCCGGCTTGAGCAGGTGCTTTTCGCGAGCAAACTCGAGCAGTGTTGGATAAAACTGTACAAATGTGTGTTCGACGGCGCCGTGCTGGGCGTGGCAGGAGTTGCAACTGCCAGTCAAGCTACCGGCTGCGTCGTCGCCCGGAGAGAAGTTGTAATAGGTCCATTCATTTTTTCGGGATGAATCCTTGACCTCTACGTCCAACCCCTGGAACCGGTCCTGGTAGTAACCGCCCTGGTTGATTGATCCCCTACTGGCGGGCGAGTAGATCTCAACCACAAAGACGCTCTTCTCGGGCCACTTTCCGGTCGAGTTGAAGCCGTGGTAGGCCTCAGGCGTTACGTAAACGTTGGTGAACATGGGATGGCGGCCTCCGCCATTGGAATAGTTCATGCCGAAGCCGGAGGAGAGAAATACCCACTCACGATAGTTGGCGGGCAGCATGAGCTTGCCATCGCGAGTGTACTCGGGAAGATTGGGCCCGCTCTGTCGCCTTGTAGTATCTGCCGCCGCGCGCGGGCTGGCTTTCAATACATATCCTCCGGCCAGGAGCAGGAGGCCGCCGAGCAGCACCAGCAAAGGCAGTGTGTGTTTCTTCATGTTTCTCTCCGTTCAGCGCTATTCCGAGCGCAGCGCAATCAGCGGATCCACTCGGGTCACTCTGCGAGCAGGGAGATAACTGGCCGTCCATGCCACTGCCAAGAGCACAAGCGCGACCGCCACGAATGTAAGCGGGTCGGTTGGCGTCGTCTTGAACAGCAGAGTGCTCAGCAGCCTGGAGCCAAGCAGTGCCGCAGCGAGTCCAAGTGCCAGGCCCAGCACGATCACGCGCATGGATTGCCGCACAACCATTCCCAGTACTTCATTTCTTTGCGCGCCCAGCGCCAGCCGGATGCCGATCTCGCGTGTACGCTGCGAAACCAGCAGCGCGGTCACGCCGCTCAGGCCCGTGGCGGCGATGGCCAGCGCAAGCGCGGCAAACAGGCCCAGCAACAGGCTTGTGAGTCGAGTAGCGGTCAGGCTGTCACTCCGGAGTTCAGCCAGTGTGGCCAAGTCCGTGATAGGCTGTTCCGGATCGACCGAGTAAACGGCCTTGCGTATCTGGGCAACGTAGTTCCAGGGATCGCCTGCCGTTTTAATCAGGAGCGTACTGCCATTGCCGGACTGCGCCACCGGGACGTAGGCCGTGTCCATCGGGTCGCGGTCCAGCGAGTATAGCCGCATGTCTCCCACCACGCCGACAATGGTCACCCATTTCTTGTCCGCACCCGCGATGCGTTTGCCGATCGGGTCTTCATTGGGGAAGTAGTGCCTGGCAAAAGACTGGCTGACGATCACAACCTGAGGCGCGTCTTGGTTGTCCTGGTCGGTGAAGAACCTGCCGCTGATGAGCGGGACGCCGAGCAGGCGGAACGCGTCGGGGCTGGCGGCCTCCACATCAGTAACCGGTTGCGCCGATTGCGGATCGACAGGGTGGTTTTCAATCGTGAAGGGCGCGTTCGCCGGCTGGCTAGTGCTTGACAGAGGCGCACCGCTGTTGACGGCGACCGCCAGGATACCCGGCCTTCCCTCCAGGTTTCGCTTCACCTGGTCAAAGAAATTTGTAACGTCTACGTTCTTCTTGTACTTGCTGAAGTTGAACGGGACGTTCGCCGCGAGCACGTTTTCGCTCTTGTAGCCCGGGTCCACCTGCTGCAGGCGGACGAAACTGCGGATCATCAGTCCCGCGCCAATCAGCAGCATAAAGCTGATGGCCACCTGTCCCATGGCGAGCAGATTGCGCACCCGGTTGCTTCCGATTGCCATGGTCGCGGACGCGCTGCCTTCTTTGAGCGAATTCACCAGGTTCAGCCGTTGCGAAAATGCGGGAACGGAACCGAATGCCACTCCAGTGATCACGGAGAGCACAAGCGTAAACAGCAGCACTGGAGTGCTGATGCTCACCTCGTGCGCGCGCGTGGTATAGCGGGCAACAAATGTCACCAGCAGATTCAGACCTCCGGAAGCCAGCAACAATCCCAGAACGCCTCCGCCCAGGCTGAGCAAGGTGCTTTCGGTAAGCAGTTGCCGCACCAGCCTTCCACGGCTCGCGCCCAGCGCGGCTCGCACTGCCAGCTCCTGCTCGCGACGCATCATGCGCGCCAGAGCAAGATTGGCCACGTTGGCGCAGGCAATCAGCAGTACCAGGCAGGCTGTCCCCAGCAGAATCAGCAGCATGGGCCGGACATCGCGCGTTAACTGGCTGCGCAGACCCGTCATGGAACTCGCATAGCCGCGCGACGGGGGATAACTCTCCGGATATTCCTTGCGCAGCCGTGAAGCAATCAGTGACAAATCGGCGTCGCCGGACTGGACCGTCTGCCCTGGTTTGAGGCGCCCGAAGGCGAGCATCATGTGATGGTCGCGGCCGTTGATCATCGTCGGGCTGGAGCGGAACGGGCACGCCACGGTCGGCATGTAAACGTCATTTTCGCGGGGATACTGTGGCACAGGCGGCAGCACGCCAATGACCGTGTGCACCTTATCATTCATTCGGAAGTGCCGGCCCACAATGTTGGGATCGCCGCCGTAATGGTTCTTCCAGTAGTTGTAACTGAGCACCAGCACCGGCTCGGAGTTGTGGGTTTTGTCCGAATCGGTGAACAGCCGTCCCAGGAAAGGCTTGATTCCCAGCATGTCAAAGAAGTGGGCAGAGACTACTCCGGTGCGCACCTGGTTGGGCTCGTGGCCATCGAGCAGGATGAAGCTCATCTGGTGGTATTCCTCCAGCTCGGCCAGCGAGCGCGACTGCCGGCGATAATCCTGGAGCTCCTTCACGGAGAACCCAACGTTGTTCTGCCCGGTCTTCTGGAAGGCCTGGTGCAACACCACCAGTTGCTGATCGTTCTCGTAGGGCAATGGCTTCAGCAGCACGCCGTAGACCACGCTGAACAGCGCGGTGTTGGCGCCGATACCCAATCCGAGCGCCAGCAGGGCGATCAACGTAAATCCAGGATTCTTGCGCAGTACCCTGAAGCCGTAGCGAGTATCCTGCGCCACGCGCTCCAGCCATCCCCATCCCCAGATTTCTCCTGACTGTTCACGCAGCACAGTCGGATTGCCAAAATCCTTGCGGTTTTCCGCGCTCATCAATTCGCGATGTACCGCCATATCATTGGCCAGCTCGCGCTCCAGGCGGCGACGATTCAGCAGAAAATAAATCCGGCGGAACAAATCCGGCATAAATCCCTCCTTGCCCTAGGCCTTTTGCAACACGGCCTGAATGCCCGCCAGCACGCGGTCAAAGTCATCCATCTCCGTCTCCAACTGCTTTCTGCCGGCCGTGGTCAGCTTGTAGAACCGCACCTTGCGGTTGGTCTCAGAGACGCCCCACTCCGCTTTCACCCAGCCTTTCAGCAGCATGCGCTGCAAAGCGGGATAGAGCGAGCCTTCTTCCACCTGCAGCAGGTCGTTGGAAAGCTGGTGGATGCGCTGGGCAATGGCGTATCCGTGCAGCGCGCGTGGCTGCAGCACGCGCAGGATCAACATGCCCAGAGTGCCGGGTAACATTTCATTCTTAGCCATAGAAATCCAAGGCCTAGATTTTCTATGCCTAGATAAGACGTGTCAACAGAAAAAGCGTGAGCAGGAAAAAGCGGGGGCCAGGATCATAGAAAATCCAGGCCCTGGATCAAAGCGCATTGAATGGACCCTGGAAGAGGTGCTGCCCCGGGGATGGAACATTGAGGGTATGCCGCTGGACCGGCTGAGCTCGGCGCTGGACGGCGCACGTGCACCCGTCCGAGGCGATGAGGCCGAACAAGGTTCGGATGCGCACAAAGGCAAACCTAAATCAGCCTGAGTCCGGCTCCCATCGCCCATCGTCATCCGGAGCGAATGCGGGACTCCACCAGGTACTCTACCGCGCGATGCAGGTCTTCTGTGGTGGCGCTGTTGTCCACCAGGGCATCTGCGAGTTCGGCGTGGTCCACGCTGGCCGAATAAAGAATGAGCACGCGCGTTTGAGGATTCGCGCGTTTGGCCGCTGCCGCCAGCTTGTTTCTCTGCGCGAGCGGTATGGCATGCCCCAACACCAGAACGTCAAACTTTCCAGAGTGCACTGAGCGCAGACCCCGGTCAAAACCTTGAGCACAGGAGACCATATGACCGGCCGCGCGCAGGCCGCCACGCCGGTCTTCCAGCCATCCATGCTCGTATCCGATCAACAAAATTCGTGCCACAGGTAATCTCCCGGAATCGGTATGGAACAGACGAACCGAGAGGGAACTCAGCAGCGCAGAGGGGACACGGCGACACAGGGCGAACTTGCGGGCGGACCGCAGAAAAGGGCGGGCAGCAGAAGCGAATCCCGCGGAATGCTGGAGGTACGTGCGCGAATGAGGGCAAGCAGTCCAAAGACGACGGCCAGCCAGGTCATAAAAACGACCAGCAGGCAGGCCGACCAGTCCGTGCGTGATACGGCCGGGACCGGACTCACCTCGGGGGCCACCAGAATGACAGCTATAATAATGGCGAGCAGGAGAATGATCGCTTTGGCGGCAATTTGTCGCACAACGACATTATCTTACTACAGAAAGCTCACCGCTGTGCTGTTGCCTGTGAAGCAAAACCGACTCTATACTTAAAGGTTTGGCTTAATCTCTGTGGAGAACAAATGAAAACCGTATCTCTGGAACACGAGCTGAATCCCTGGGAAGCCCAGGCAGCTCGATTCGACTTTGCCGCTCAGAAGCTCAACCTTGATGACGGCCTGTGGAAGATCCTGCGCTACCCCAACCGCGAAATCATCGTTCACATACCTGTTGCCATGGACGATGGCCGTCTTGAGGTCTTCACCGGCTTTCGCGTCCAGCATTCCATCGCCCGCGGGCCGGCCAAAGGCGGCGTGCGTTACTCGCCGGACGTGACGCTTGACGAGGTGCGCGCCCTGGCCAGTTGGATGACCTGGAAATGCGCTGTGGTCAACATCCCATTCGGGGGCGCCAAGGGCGGCATCATTGTCGATCCCAAGAAGCTGACCTCCACGGAACTGGAAAGACTCACCCGCCGCTATACCGCCGAACTGATCGAATTCATCGGTCCTGAAAAGGACGTTCCCGCCCCGGACATGAACACCAACGAGCAGATCATGGCGTGGATGATGGATACCTACTCCATGCACATGCGCCAGACGGTTACGGCCGTGGTAACGGGAAAGCCAATCAACATCGGCGGCTCACGCGGACGCCGTGAAGCGACCGGCCGCGGCGTGATGATCAACTGTGACGAAGCTATCAGCAAGTTCAACATGCCGCGGGACGGGTGCCGCGTGATTGTGCAGGGCTTCGGCAACGTCGGCTCCAACGCGGCCAAACTCATGTCCGACGCCGGGTACAAGATTATCGGCATTGCCGAGTACAACGGCGGGCTCTACAACTCCAACGGCATCAATATTGACGCTCTGCTCGAATACCGCGATCGCAACAGGGGAATCGTGGGCTTCAACGGCGCCGAGCCCGCCGACTCCGCGGAGCTTCTGGTGAGTGATTGTGACATTCTGATCCCGGCGGCAACTGAGAACGTGATCACCAGCCAGAACGCCGGCGCCATCAAGGCCAAGATCATCTGCGAGGGCGCCAACGGTCCCACCACCGCTTCAGCAGACGAGATTCTCGCCGACAAGAGAGTCTTCGTCATTCCAGACATTCTCGCCAACGCCGGCGGCGTTACGGCGTCGTATTTCGAGTGGGTGCAGGACCGTCAGGGCTACTTCTGGAAGGAATCCGCGGTCAATGAGCAGCTTGAGTTCATCCTCAAAGAAGCCTTTGAGAGCGTGGTGCACTTCTCTGACACGCACCGGGTTAATAACCGCATTGCGGCGTACATGCTGGCCATCAGCCGGGTGGCCCACACCATCAAGCTGCGCGGCATTTACGCGTAGATTTTGGAGCGTTGTAACGATTCCGGGGCAGCACAGGCTGCCCCGATTTTCACTGGGTCAGAAGCAGGGAAAGCACACTTTGAGGGCCCGCAGGGAGCGCCTAAAAGGCCGCCTGTACAGCGGCCTTTTTCAGCTTGGATAGTCTCGTTAACGCCGGCGGCTCTTCTTCTTTTTGCCAGCACTCTTTTTCTTACCGGCGCTCTTTTTCTTGCTGCTCTTCTTCTTGGTTTTCTTGGCCTTCTTCGCCGGACGTTTTTTAGCCGCCTTTTTCGCGCTCTTTTTCTTCTTGCCAGCTGATTTCTTTTTGGCTGCCTTTTTCCTGGCTGCCTTCCTGGCGGGGCGATGCCGGGCAGGCGCTCTGCGCGCAGGAGGCGGCGCACCAGGCTCTTCGGATTCGGGTTCAGCCGCTCCCTCGTCGTCGATGCCTCCGCTTTCCACTCCTATGGATTCTTCTTCCTCTTCCTCGTAGTCCTCTTCCATGGAACCGCCGCCGAAACCGCCTACGTCTCCGTAGTCATCGTCCATATCGTCCTCACGTCTTGCTCTGAGGGTCTCATCGTAAAAGCTCATAGTTCCTCCAGAAATTAGAGCCGCGACTTCTCCAACTCCAACCGTGTTCCGCTGCAGGCGCGGATTATAACAAGCCGCACGAATTGCATGTCAACTGCCACGCATCACAGTGTGCAACGTGCCTGCGGAATAATCAAGCTTATCGGGTATTGACGGCCAAGCTTTCGCTGGCGCTGGACTTCTTTTGCTTTTTGGCTGTTCTTTTCGCCACATGATGGAGTGCTTTCTTGCGGCGATGACGGGCCACGTGGCGAACCTCTCCGCCGGTTGCGGACTCATGGACTACCAGCAGCCGGCCGGGCCGTAACATGTTTCCTTTCAAATGGTTCCAGCTCCTGAGCCGCACCACGGTTACACCAAAACGGTGGGCTATGCCGAACAATGTATCGCCGGAACGCACTCGATACCGGATTGATTGCCCCGAATAAACCATCCGGCTCTCCTCGGCGCTTACCGGGATCACCAGTTTGGCATCGGCAAACAGTTCTTTTCCTTTCAGATTATTTACCTGCTCAATCGCCCGTTCCGTGGTGTGATACTTCCTGGCGATTCCAGCCAGAGTCTCGCCGCTTTCCACCTTGTGATACCTCCATGCCACACGCTTGTTTACGGGAATGGCGGCGATGTCGGTTACATATTTGTCCCTGGTGCCCGGCGGCAGATGCAGGTCAAAAGGCTGGTTCTTGGGCGTGATTCCGCGAAGAAGGCTCGGATTCAGGTCCACCAGTTTCTCCACCGGCACATCAACGCACTCGGCGACCAGGCGCAGGTCCACAGGATAATCCACACGTACAACGTCGTA
>JBLMYN010000578.1:0-6691 GCA_050258305.1 Actinomycetota bacterium | reverse complement strand
CTTGGCGATGATGTTGCGCATTTTGATCGGGCCGGCCGGTGTCTGGGCGGTGAAAGCGTCATCCTCCACGTGATCGGCCTTCAACTTGTTGTGAAGGTACTCGCCCAGCCTGTCCTGGCCCTTACTGCCGTCCCAGCGCGGACCAAAAGAAAGGATCTCTTTTAGGTATTGCCAGGCACGTTCAGGATTGATGTGCATCGGTGGCCCCACCGGCTGCACTGCGGCACTCTGGGCTGGTGCTGGTGTGGATGCCTGAACAGCGGACGGCGCGGCATCATGACTGGCCGGCTTGCCGTTTGCACAACCGGCCACGGCGAGAACAATCAGCCAGGAGAAGAGTCTCAGACTGCGGGAAAAAAATATCACTATTCCTGCTCCCGGGGCCGGGGAATGGCAACACGATGCCCTTCACCAGTACGCTCCTCATTCGAGCCCGGCCCAATCCAGTCTCTAGTCTAATTTATCGGCCTTGCTGTTCGCGCTTTTCTCTGCGCTTGCGCCGCTGTTTGGGATGGACCATCCAGACAATGCCGATGCTCAGGATATAGAGCAGAATCATCGGCGCCGCGTAGATCGTCATGTTCATGATGTCAGTCGTGGGTGTAAGAATTGCCGCGAAGACAAAGAAAATCAGCACGGCTCCGCGGATGTGTTTGGCGAGAAACTTGGCGTTCACCACCCCCATGGCTCCGGCGAACCCAAGAACAATGGGCAACTCAAAAATCAAGGCCAGGCCCAGCAGGATGGTAAGAAAAAGATCCGTGTACTCGGTGATGGTGATCATGGGCTGCATGCCCGCATCTGCGCCGGTTTTGATCAGAAAGTCCAATGCCACCGGGAACACCACTCTGTAACCGAAAAAGCCCCCGCCCAGAAACAGGCCGATAGACAGGAACAGGAACGGCAGCAGAAAACGCTTCTCTCTCCGGTAAAGGCCGGGAGAAATGAACATCCACACCTGATACAGCAGGAACGGGCAGGCAATAAAAATGCCGGTAATCAGTGCCAGCTTTAAAGAGAGATTAAAAGGGTCGGTCGGGTTGACGAAATTCAGCTTGGTGGGAAGATTGTGAGCCTTCAGGGCAATCACGATGGGCTCACGCATCAGGGCATAAATGGCATCCCACTTGTACCAGGAAACGCCGAAGCATACGCCCACTGCAATGATGGAAAAGAAGACGCGCCGGCGAAGCTCTTCCAGGTGTTGCAGAAGGCCCATGGTGGCCATCTGCTCTTGTTCTATCTGCCTATTATTTTTTCGGGGTTCTGCTACAAGCTCAGGCATCGTAATCCTGCGGGACACTCTTCTTGATGCGGTCGGTCAGACGGTTGAGGGCGCCGGTGAGGGAGAGGTCTTCATCATCCTTCAGTTCCTTCAAGTCCTTTAATGCCGCGATTTCCGGCTGAATGTGTTTCACCGGGTTTACGTCGTCCAGTTCCAGTTTCCGGATTTCTTCGTGAATCTGCCCCTGGAAACTGTTGCTGGCCTTCTTGAATTCGGCCACAAATTTCCCCAACTGGCGGGCAATTTCCGGAAGCCGTTTGGGTCCAAACAGCATGAATGCCATGAGGACCAGAAAGACCATTTCTGGGAAGCCGAGGTTCATAACGAGTAAACACATCATACCGCATCTTAGGTTAAAAAGAGATGGGGTTTTCCATTAAGTTTTCCAATCCGCAGGTAACAAAATCCTTTGCACCGCGTCGATTAAAGCGGGCATCTTACGTATAGAAGTTACTTTGGACGCGGAGACTTCCGGCAGTCCCGGTGGCAGCCGTCCGGGAGGGGAAGCTCGAGAGAGCAGCCCCCTGCAGTGTTATACTTTAAATAGCATCCGCGATCCGGGTACTTAGCTTCAGCCGACAAGGAACATTGCATGTCTCGTGGTTCTCGCCGTTCAGCATTTCTCGTCCTTCTGGTCATCTTAATCTGCGGTTTTCTGGGCGTTGGCTTCAGCCAGCGCAACGGAGGCGCCTATCCGGGCGGCGCGTCGGATTCCGACGTGCGCGACAACCTGCGTCAGTTCTCTGACGTTTACTCGCTGGTCGAGCAGAACTACGCCGAGCCTGTGAATCCCGACAAGGCGATTTACAACGGCGCCATTCCGGGCATGCTGCACGTCCTGGATCCGCATTCCAATTTCCTTGATCCCAAGGCGTACTCGCAGCTTCGCGAAGAACAGAGCGGCAAGTATTACGGTGTGGGCATGCAGATAGCCCCGCGCAACAACAAGATCATCGTGGTTGCGCCGTTCGTCGGCACTCCGGCTTACAAAGTGGGACTGCGCCCCGGAGACGTAATTCTTGCCGTGGACGGCAAGCCCACGGACAACATGAGCGTGAGTGACGTGGCAGACCTGCTCAAGGGCCCGCGCGGCACCAACGTACACATCACGATCCTGCGTGAAGGGACAGCCAAACCGCTGGAATTCAACGTGGTGCGGGATGAAATTCCGCGCAACAGCGTGGACCTGAAGTTCCTGATCAAGCCGGGCATTGGCTACATGCATATTACGGCTTTCAACGAGACCACGGAGCAGGAAGTGCGCGATGCCCTGCAGGAGTTCGGAGAGCTGAAAGGGTTGATCCTGGATCTGCGCGGCAACCCCGGCGGGCTTTTGAATGAGGGCATCGGCGTGGCCGACCAGTTCCTGAAGAAGGGACAGATCATTGTCTCGCATCACGGGCGCAGCTCACCGGAGAGGACCTACCGTGCACCTCACGGCAACGGCGGCAGGGATTATCCTCTGGTCGTGCTGGTCAACCGCGGTACGGCATCGGCGGCGGAAATTGTTTCCGGCGCCATCCAGGACCATGATCGCGGGCTGATCGTGGGCGAAGTCACCTTCGGTAAGGGTCTGGTGCAGACCGTCTATCCGCTGTCAGAAAACACCGGGCTCCTCCTGACCACGGCCAAGTACTACACGCCCAGCGGTAGGCTCATCCAGCGCGACTACACCGGTGTCTCGCTGTACGACTACTATTATTCGCGGGCTCAGGAAGATAATCCGAATACCAACGCCAACACCCAGTCCAAGGATGTGAAGCTTACTGACAGCGGCCGCACGGTATACGGCGGCGGCGGCATCACTCCGGACGTGAAGATTCCGCCTTTCAAGCCGAATCACTTTGAGGATTCCTTGCTGATCAAGTACGCGTTCTTCAACTTCGCTCAGCGGTATACGAGTTCCCACAAGGTGGACAAGAGCTTTGAAATCACTGATGCCGTGATGCAGGACTTCCGCAAATTCCTGGATTCGCAGAAGATCGCGTACACAGAGGCCGACCTGAAGGAAGGCGAAGATTGGATCCAATCCAACATCAAGGCGGAAATCTTTGTGTCAGAATTCGGCCAGGAAGCGGGCTTGAAGGTGAGGGCGCAGAACGATCCTCAGGTTCTTGCCGCACTGACCGAACTGGGCAAAGCCAAGCAACTGGCTGACAATGCCAGGCGGATTCTGGCCCAACGCGCTGCCGCTTCGGCAAGCAGATAAGCTTTGACCGTACTGCAAAAAGGCCCGCGAACAGCGGGCCTTTTGCTGTGGCACAAACTTCGCAGGCGCCTTACGTTCTCTTGAAATGCTTGCTTAGCGCCAGCCCCTGCCTCTGGTAGGAAGACCCGATATCCATGCCGTAGATCTTGTCAGGACGGGAACGCAGGGGAATATAAATGAGGCGGCCCATAATCTGGCCGTGCTCGATCAGAAACGGAACCTCATGGGCACGGACTTCAAGAACCGCCCGCGTGCCCTTTACGTCGCCGGCTCCATACCCGAATCCGGGATCGAAAAAGCCTGCGTAATGGATGCGGAACTCACCCAGGTCCTGATCCATTGACACCATTTCAGCGGCCCAGTCGGGAGGGATGCTCACTCGCTCTTTGGAGGCCAGAATGTAAAAATCGCCCGGCTCCAGGATCAGCCCAGGCTTGCCGGGCTCATGCACCATCTCCCAGTACTGCTCCGGTGCGTAGTAGTTGATATTGGCCAGGTCAATGACGGGCGCGTTCCTCTTTGCCTTATATGCCATCACCTCGCCGGGCTCCTGCGCGCGCAAGTTGACGGAAAACTTTATGCTTTCCTTGCTTATGCGCGCTTTCGCGGGAAGCCCCTCTTCGCCGTAGACCAGGGCTTCTTTCTTTTCCAGGTCGGCGGTTTTTCTGTCGGATGGCCTGGGATTGCCGCGGACGAAACGCAACTGGTTCAGGCTCATCCCCGCCCGCACAACGACGCTGAATGTGCGTGACGCGATTTCCGCGTAAAGCCTTCCCTTATAACCGCCGGGCATCGTGGGAACGCGTTCAAACTCCTGCCCGTAATCCGTAATAAGGCGCGTGAAGATATCCAGGCGGCCCGTGCTGCTCTTGGGATTTGCCCGGGCGGAAAGGTCTTCAGGGAGATTCAGCTCCTCCAGCAGAGGGACGATATAGATACATCCCTTCTCAAACACCGTAGTGCGCGTAAGGTCCACGCGGCCCATGCTGAGCCCAAGTTCGGCAATTTTTCCTTCCACGGTAGACTCTTGCGGAACAAAGCTCGCCTGCACGCGATAGCCGACATCCCCAAGCCGTAAATCCAGGCTTGCGGGCTGGATCTGCTGTTCACTGATCCCCCCGAAATTGCTGGAAATGACATGCCCCTTTGCGATCAGTTCGCGGATCTCTTGCGAGGGGAGCATCCCCTCCGCGCGGGTCATACCGCTCGGTTCGGCACTTAGTTCGGGAAACAGGGCAAATTTCCCGCCCGGGGGCGCAATGGACATTCCTGGGTCTCCTGATAAGCCTCAAAAAAGTGCACGGATGCCGGGTTGGCGGGATCCAGTGAGAGTTGCGTCCTGAAAGATGCAACGGCTCTGCTTGAGAATAACATCCCCTCTGCATTTGCGAGCGCAACACTTCATGTGCAAAGCATGCAGTGCTTGTGGTGCACTCAAAAGCTGAGAGTTTCCTCGCCGCCCGTTACGAATTGCTCCCTTCATTTCCACAGGGGCATAAGGATTGGTGGCGAATCCACAACGAAAGCATGGTGCAAGCGGGCATTGCCCGCGCAGGTTCCCTGTAATGATGTTAAGCTTTTCCCGGGTGGGGCACGCCGCAGCGACGCCAGGACGAGTAATCAATTATCATTCCTACTGAACTGAAATTATGGATAAGGCTCAGATAACACGATTCCAGGAAATCCTTACGCAAAAGCGCGACGACCTGCGCCGCGGTATGGCCAAAGAGGATCCTCAGGAAGCTCACGATTTTGGTCGCGATGAAGGTGACCGCGCCAACTTCTCTCAATCCAAGGAAATGGCATTCCTGCAGAAGGCGCAGGAGCGCGGATTGCTCGTGCTCGTGGAAGGCGCGCTCTCGCGCATTGAAAGCGGCACTTTCGGCGATTGCCTGAGCTGCGGCCAGGAGATCAGCATCAAGCGCCTCAATGCCGTCCCGTGGAGCCGCTATTGCATTACCTGCCAGGAACTGATTGCTGAACAGCGGTAGCTGTCCCGCTCTTCTGCACGAGCAGTGAAATAATTGGCGGGCCGATCCGTCTTAATAGTCGAATCGCATGCGGCAAGGTCACGGCACAAAACGCGAAAGAGTCGCGCGCGTGATGTCCGCGCATGCCGTTCAGTTGGGTTTCTTCGCCACCACCTGCTCGTCCTGAATGATGAACTGCGCCGAACATTTCTCTGACCCGCAGATGACGGGAATGAGCCCGCGCATCTGCTTGCGCGTGATCAGGCCCAGCGTCCCGCACTCAGGACACGCCAGCACGGCCCAGTAGGGATCGTCCTGGTCGCCCACCTCGCCTGCATTTTCGAGTACAAAGATGCTTCCCGGCTCCATCTCCTCAGGAAGCCACTCCGTCACAATGCTCAGTTGTGCCACCACTCGTCACCTCCGTCACCGCTTGCGCTGCGTTCTCCCTTGTGTGTGCTTCGTTCCATGCAGAAGCTCATGCGTTGCCTTCATGAACTTCTTCGTTTCCCATTCCGGCGAAGCGACTGCCTTTGCGCCGGACGCCGGTTGAAAATCTCCGCTCTCACCTCCCGCACCGCATCGCTCAGGCAAATGCCCAGCAATGGCTGGCGCGAATTCTTGAGAATATCTATCACCTGGCGCTCAGAGTTCTCCAGATAGATCCGTTTGCCGTCGCTGAGCAGGTGATACTCTGACCCGTTGCTCACCGTCGCTGCCAGCCGGCTTCCCAGCTCTTTCTGCAAGAAGCGCATGATGCGGCGCACCCGCTGCAGCGGAAACCCTTTTCGCCGTAGAGCACAGATCACCGCCACTTCCGCGATGTCATCCGGCGAGTACAAGCGCCTCCGCCCTTCCCGCGCCGGAACCACGATGCCGCGCTCGTCCCACCACTGCAACTGCCGCGGCGTGATCCCCGTCAGCTTGACCACCTCCGCCGATGTGAACTGCTTCTTCATACTGGCTAAGAAATGTTTTAAACATTTCCTGCCCCAAATGTTTGCATCATTTTAGAGAAGGTATCGGAGAAGTCAACATGAATCGAGAGCTGGCGGGCTGCGGAGAGCGTTTGCCAAACGGATCAGGGGACAGTTCCAACTTCTACATGTGCACGATCACCAGCATCACTCGCTTGAGGAGAGCGGCAAACCGGTTCGTCCGCTGCCCCCGCCGACAAAATGCACGATCTCCAGCTTGTCTCCGTCTTTGAGTTGCGTAGCTTCCCAG
>JBLMYN010000577.1:0-4520 GCA_050258305.1 Actinomycetota bacterium | reverse complement strand
GTCCTTAGTTGCTCTTTTCCAGGCGAAATAAAATACGAAACCCACTATAGCACATTCCTGGAGTCCACAACCGCCGGCGATCGTTGAAGCCGGCGCCATACACACAGGTTGAGCACTGGTTGGAAAGAGCTGCTCTCATCTACAATTCAGGAAGCGCGGAACTAACTTTTCCGGAGGCTCCATGAAGCTGAGATACTTCCTTCGCGTAGTCCAGGTGGTTTTCTTTGCAGGCTTCGGACTTTTGGCGGCGCAAACGCCCTCATCTCATGATCATATTTTGCAATCGCAAGATACCCTTAAGAGAGCAACCCGGCTGGTCGTCGTGGATGTGGTGGCCACGGACAGTAAAGGACATCCCGTCACCGACCTGAAAGCAGAGGACTTTACTGTTCTGGAGAACGGGACGCCGCAGAAGATCAGCGACTTCTCCTTCCACGAGTCACACCAGCCTCAACCCGCAGTCGCGCCTCATTTGCCGCCGAATGTAATCAGCAACGCGCCGCTGTTCAAACCCGGAGTTCTGGATGTCATTCTCTTTGACAGTGTCAATGGAGATTTCTCATCGCAAGCATACGCTAAAGATCAATTGGCCAGGTTCTTTGCCACGGCCACGCTGAACCGTCCGGTAGCGCTTTTTGCACTCGAAAACCAGGTAAAGCTCCTGCATGATTTCACCACGGATTCAGCAGCACTTAAGGCAGCGATCGAGAAATACAGGCAGACGGCCCAGGGTGGCAACACAGAGAGTTTTGAATCACGTGAGTCGCCCTTTACCACGAAAGGGAACTATCACACCAATGAGCGCAACATTGAGACCACGTTAAATCAGTTGAACGTATTGGCAAAAATCCTGGCTGGTTACCCGGGACGCAAGAACCTCATCTGGCTTTCCGAAAGTTTTCCCGTCGATCTCTATCCCGAAGCCGTCGTGAAGTCGGGCATCAATATCTCAGATTACGGAGTTGACGGAAACGGCCGTCCGGCTCGAGCAGATCCCGATACGTTTGCCAACATGGTAACGGGAGGGGCTTACAAAAACTTTGCCGCGCTGGTGAAGAAGGTTGCTGAATCGATGATGAGCGCTCAGGTAGCTGTCTATCCCGTGGATGCTGCCGGAGTAGGGAAGAATGACCATCTTGCCTCCCTACACACGGCCAACGATCTGGCGGAAAGTACGGGCGGCCGGGCGTTTCACGGAACAAACAATCTCGCGGGCAGTATGCAGGCCAGTATCGATGATGGATCAGCTTACTATACGCTGGAATACTATCCGGAAAACAAGAAGTGGGACGGCCAGTTCCGGGTAATTCAGGTCAAGGCGTCGCGTGCAGGAACGAGTCTGCGCCACAGGCTGGGCTACTATGCGCTTGATCCGGACAAGAAGGCCAAAGAGGATGTTCGCCGGGCCATCGAGGACTTCAGCCGGTCTCTTCAGCTCGGCGTGCCTTCGGCTACAGCCGTTCGTTTCCAGGCTGGAGTCGTTCCGCCGACCGCCCAGAGCAACAAAGTGGTCGTGAATTTTGCGGTGGACCCGCACACCCTGCAATTTGATCACGGTGCTGACGGCGCCCACCACGGAGATATCATCTGCGTCGTCTGGGCCTACAAAAAAGACAGTGACAAGCCCATGATGTCACCCGGCGGCGACTCCAAAGCTGATTTGAAAGCCGAGGTGTTCGACCAGATGCTGCAACGATATTATCCCTGCAAACAAGAACTCCCGTTGAAGCGCGGGACTTACACCCTGAGGCTGGGAGTCCTGGACCGGAACAGCTATCGCATGGGCACCACCAGCGCGAGCGTCACCGTGCCTTAATCAGTCCGGAGTTTGAAATCCCGTTTGGCTCACGCCACTGCCGTGATAGGAATTTCCGGCTGGCAGCAGTCCGCAAGCGATGCGCCGGGCTGAGGTCAGTGCTGTTGATTACTGCTCAGGAAAGCAACTACTGCAGCGCGCTGTAATCGCCTTCGTACTGCTGGATCGGAACTTCACCGGAGGGAGTAGAGAGCAGTCCTCCCTTTTTTAGCTCGACCACCACGCTGCCGTTGTCGCGCGCGAAGGCCTTCCAGTGGTCCTGAACGACCTTTGGAGGCAGGACGTAATCGTGCAGAACTCCGTCTTCTTCCGCCAGCAGCACCAGGACATTCAGCGGCCGATCAGGAAAACTGAACTTCTCGCCTGCCCGCGCTGTCTGGACGCCGACCTTGCGGCCTTTGCGCGTGATGAAGATCTGTGGGCGATCCTTGCGCAGGGGATTGGTTTTTGAAATCCGCTCCACCCAGTCGGAGGTGACAATCTCGCGCCGCTCCTGATCATTACCAGCGGAGCGTGCCGCCTCCGGCACTCGCAACCGCTCACTCGCCCCATCCCCGGGGATGCGCTGTTCGAATCCCTGAAGGCTGAACAGGCCTACGCCGTCACGCACGGCGCGCATGGTCTCTTCCGCGGCTTCGCAGGCCTGTTGGTTGCCGCGCTGGATGATTTTACGGAGCAGTTCCGGCTGGCGGGCAAACTCCTTGCGCTTTTCGCGAATGGGCGCCAGATGGGCTTCTGTGCTTCTGACGGCCAGCGCCTTGCACTCCACGCATGTGATGGTTGCCTGGGTGCAGCCTAGAGTGATGTGGTCCAGCACGTCCGGCGGGCTGAAGATCTGGTGCAGGTTGCCCACCGGGCACCGGTCGGGGCTGCCCTTGTCCGTGAGTGCGGGACGATCCGTAACGCTGTTGTTGATCTTCTCCGCCAGGGCGCCAGCTTCTTCACTGAGCAGGATGGAATTGCCGTAAGACTTTGACATCTTGCGCTTGTCCATGCCCAGCAGCTTGGGTGTTTTGGTCAGCAGAGCATCCGGCTCTTTGAGCAGCGGCTTGGGCCCGCGGGAATAAAACTGGTTGAAGCGGCGCGCCACTTCGCGGGTGAGCTCCACGTGCGCCACCTGGTCCTCGCCAACGGGGACGTAATCGGCCTGGTAGATCAGGATGTCGGCGGCCTGCAGCAGCGGGTATCCGAGGAAACCGTACGTATGCAGGTCCTTGTTGGCCAGTTCGCGCTGCTGGTCCTTATACGAGGGGACGCGCTCCAGCCAGCCCAGCGGGGTCACCATGGAAAACAGAACATGCAACTCGGCATGCTGCAGCACATGCGACTGCACGAACATGGTGCATTTTTCGGGGTCAAGGCCGGCAGCAAGCCAATCGAGAATCACTTCAATCGTGCTGTCGCCGACGCGCGACGTGTCTTCGTAGTCCGTGGTCAGGGCGTGCCAGTCAGCGATGAAGAAGAAGCACCTGTGCGTATGCTGCAGCTTCACCCAGTTCTGCAGCGCGCCCACGTAGTTGCCCAGGTGCAGTTTCCCGGTAGGACGCATGCCGCTCAGCACGCGCTTTGGTTGTGTATTCTGTGGCTTGTCTGTCATCGTCAGTGAGTGCGAAGTTTCTTTTGATGTTATCACGCGCTGCACAGCACATCGAAGTGGTGCTATGGGGTTGTGTAATCGAAAACCGTTAGCAACTTGTCATCCTGAGCAACCCTGAAGGAGCGGAGTGACTGAAGGGGAGTCGAAGGATCGCGAGAATCATCCCCTGCCATGGTTCAATCAAGCTTGTGAATTGTTGAACTCTATTTCGATTCCTTCACCGCGCCCGCCGGCTGCGGCGCAATCGACTTTACCTTTACCGGCTTTGCAGGAATGCCCACGGAAATGGTAAATGGCGGAATGTCTTTGGTGGCCACGCCCATGGAACCCAGCAATCCATGCTCGTGGACCCGTATGCCGCTCATCACCGTTGCGTGGTAGGTAATCCGGGCCCGCGGCCCGATTTCCGTCTTCTCATTGGTGACGATCATGCCGTCATTCAAATCATGCTCGTGCGAATAGACATTGGCATAGTCGGAAATGGACGAACCCTCGTGGATAATAAGCTCGCCGCGATCGTCGAGCAGGGTGTATTTGTGGATCACGCAGTTGTCGCCCACGCTCAGGTTGTAGCCGAAGGAAAACTCCACGCCGTGGAAGATCTTAACGTTCCTGCCGATGTGTTTGAAGATGTGCGTGGCCAGCATGTAGCGCATGCGATACCCCAGCCAGTGATTCAGCCCGGCGGGCGAGCGGTCAAACATCATCCAGAACCAGATCAGGGGTTTGCGCTCGGCGTATTTCCGCGCATCCACGTCGCCATAGTATTCCGGTTCCAGCGTGATGTTGCGCGGATCAAAGCTGTAGATCAGGGTCTGCTCGGCGAGCGGAGTGTTGGGGCCAGGTTCGGCATAAGGACGACCGAGGTACAGTTCATGCAGGCTTTCACGCACGACCTTACAGCGATGCTCGATATCAGGGTTGGAGAACTGTTCATCCAGCTTCCGGACCCAGTCCAGAAAGGCCTTCTCCGCGGCCGGTATCGGATGCAAATCGCGGTATTCAAATCGTGGCATGCAAACCCCTTAATGGTTTCAAATTACTGAATCTTCAATGATATAACGGGGATACGCGGATTTTGACTCGGAGATTGGATTCGCTGGATTT
>JBLMYN010000576.1:0-2640 GCA_050258305.1 Actinomycetota bacterium | reverse complement strand
GCCCATACTGCCAGTGAAACACCAGGCTCGGGGGCATGTGGGAGAGGAGTGGTCATTCCTGAACCAGTCGGGAAATATAGCCGGCAACCACGCCCTCATCGGGCCCAACAACTACACAGATGCGGTCAATCTGGCCGTACCAACCAACGCGCCACGCGTGTACCCGGTGAGTGGGCTGGGCAACGCTCAGGCAATTGCAGCGGCTTGATCACGGAGCGGCGCTGCGGAAGGCCGCTCCGCCGTTCCACCTTTGCTGCAACAACGTCTCAAGCAGCGAGCCGCGACTGGCAGGAAATTATAAGCATCAGCGCACGCATGGGGACCGTTTTCGCAAGGAGTAAGCGCAGTTGCTGATGTCGTCAACGCGCAAGATTTTCAGCGATGTCGCCGGCGAGGGGCAGTTTGAATCGCTCGCCCTGGTGTGCCTTCACCATGAGAAATATCCAGAGAACGAACGTCAACAGGCCGATCATGCCCAGGATGGGCCAGGCGATGGCGAACTGACCCATATTGTGCATGCCGCCGAACCACCAGCCGACTCCGAGCGCCATGGCCAGCACGATCCGGATGATGTGAAGGCCGCCGAAGGTGACGATGGACTGTGCGGCATGGAAGCGCACATAGGGGCGCTTATCAATAAAGAAGAAGATCAGCCCCGTGAGCCAGCCGAGGACATAGCTGAGCAGCGCCGCCGTGTTCTCTGACATCCCGGACTGGACCTGGGCGACAGGTGTGGCCGCCTGCGGGTGTCCGCAATTCTGGCAGAAAGCTGCGCCTTCTGATACCACCGTTCCGCACTTGTTGCAATACGCCATAGGCTTCCGCTCGATTATATAGGGTCGCGCGCCAGTTGATCAGCGTTGCCGCTTGTTCCGGGCAAAGAGACCATGGGTTTGTTTGAACCGGATTCCGTTACGCCTTTTGCGTGAGCACGCCGCGACAACAAAAGCCCACTGAGCCCACTGCCCATGAGGCCGGTCAACATTGGGCGATACCCTACTTGCGTTCGGTTACGATCTCAGAAAAATCGGCAATGCTGGAAAACTCGCGCACCAGCGTCTGCAGCAGGCCCAAACGCTGGGCACGCAGTGATTCGTCTTCCACCATTACCATAACCTTGTCAAAAAAGGCGTCGATCGCAGGACGAAGTTGCGAGATTTCAAGCAATGCCTGCTCGTAGCGTTTGGCAGCCCGCAACGCATTCACGTTGTTCGCCACCTGCGGAATGGAGCCCGCGAGTTTTCGTTCTTCCGGCTGCGTAAGAGCGGCAGGAGTGTAGGGTTCGGCGACTCTGCTTTTATTTTCGGCCGCCTGGCGCAGAATATTCTTCATGCGTTTAAAAGAAGTGGAGATGGGCTCAAAGTCGGCCGACGGCCGTACCTTGGCTACCGCCTGGGCCCGGGCCGCGGCGTCAACCACGTCGTTCGCGTCCGCCGCAAGCACCGCATTGACCACGTCATAGGCCAGGCCCAGCGTGTCACGCAGATAGAATTCGAGCCGTTCGCGGAAGAAGCTGCTCAGGGCGTCGTTATAGGCTGCGCCGCTCAGCTTGAATTTTTTCTCCGCATCACTTCCCTGATACGCTGCGCGCGCGTGTTGCATGAGTTCAGCCAGGCTGACCGGCAACTTGTGCTCAGCCACGGTCTTGACGATCCCGTTGGCCTGGCGGCGAAGCGCAAACGGATCCTTGGAGCCGGAAGGAATCAGGCCGAGAGCGAACATGCCTGCGATGGAGTCAGCTTTATCGGCGATGGAAAGCACTGCGCCTTCGAGCGTGCGCGGCGCGGAATCTTCCATCGACTCGGGCTTGTACTGGTCATAGATGGCATCAGCCACAGCCTGAGGCAGTCCCTGAGCTTTGGCATAGAGCCCGCCGATGATGCCTTGAAGTTCGGTAAATTCTTTCACCAGTTCGGCGGTCAAATCCGTCTTCGCAAGCCGCACCGCCTGCTGGATGGCCTTGCCGTCAATTTTCAGCCCCGACTTCGCAAGCGCAGACGAAAGCCATTCCGCCACGCGGGCCATACGGTCTGATTTTCCGGCATAACTCCCCAGATCTTTCTGGAACGTCACCGCCTTGAGCATATCAACGCGGGCAGTGTGAGGAGTCTTCTGGTCGGTATCCCAGAAGAAGCGCGCATCGTTGAAGCGGGCGCGAAGGACGCGCTCATTTCCGTGGCGGATGGTTCCGTCGGGATCACCGTCAGTATTCAGCACGGCGAGAAAATGCGGAGCCAGCTTGCCCTGCGCATCTTCCACGGCAAAATATTTCTGGTGATCGCGCATCACGGTCACCAGCACTTCTTCCGGCAGGGAGAGATACTCGCGGTCAAAGCTGCCGAGAATCGCGGATGGCCACTCGGTAAGGTTGACTACTGTGTTGAGTAGCTCAGCGTCTTCACGCCAGCGCGCTCCGGGAACCATCCGGGTAGCGGCGTCGAGAGCTTTGCGAATGCGCTGCTCGCGCTCGCTGTAGAGAGCCATTACATGAGCGTTGCGCATGGCTTCAGCGTACTGGGCAGGTGACGGCACCATCACGTGTTGTTCAGAAGAGAGAATCCTGTGGCCGCGGGAGAACTTGCCGGCCTGCACCCCGCCAAATTCCAGCGGGATCACTTGTCCATCGAGCAGCGCCACGAT
>JBLMYN010000575.1:0-17261 GCA_050258305.1 Actinomycetota bacterium | reverse complement strand
TGCGCTCCCAGCCTTGATTGCTATAACAGGCCTCTGGTCCGCTTCCGCGTGGATGGAGAAATCATTGATGCCGATGCGGAAGCGGACGACCTGGCCTTTGGCGCTCTTCCATCCGATCTGGATCCGCGAAGCGCTCTGCTCATTGCACCCGCCGCAGACGACGCAGATGGGGTGGCTGTTCAGCCTCATCTCGTTGCCTTGTCCATGAATCCGGGTCAGGAGCGGAGCCTGGGACAGGGTGATCTATTCCTGGATCGCCGGGGCAATCTCAGCGCAACGGTTCGCGTACGGCTCGGAGCTGCGCGCACCCAGCAAATCAGAACCGCTCTGCGCCACGGTGACGACAATGAACTGCAAAGGGTTTTCGAGCAGCTTGCGGCCCGTATTTTTCCCGGAGCCGTAAATGTTCACGGCAGCGCCATTCATGCCAACGATCCGGAACAAGCCCTGGAGATCACCTTGCGCTGCCAGGTTCCTCAGTTCATGAGCATGCAGCCTGGACGCCACGAGATCGGGCAGTTGGCCCCGCTGCTCGGCCTGCGGCCGCCGCTGCTAAGCGGCGGGAACCGGCGGTCACCTATGCTCGTTGATTCCGTACTCGCGGAGAGCACCGCTTTTCATCTGCATCTCCCTCCAGGAGTTTCTGCCGGTGCTCTGCCCGGCGATTTTGCGCTGAAAAGTGAATTTGGAAATTACGCGGTAACCTACTCGCAAACAAACGGACAGATCAACGTGACACGACAGTTCGACGTGCCGGTCCAGGTGGTGGAACCCGGGCGATTTACTGCTTTTCTGGATTTTGCGCAGCAGATTGAGCAGGCCGAGCGCCAGCAGATCATTCTGAAAATCAGGAACAGAACATCGGGCCGGAACCTGCCCGCAAAATCGGCAGCCGAGTAGCGCCACTGCCGCGAAGGTGCTCGCCCTGAATCAGTAACGGGTGCCACTTGCTACGGGTATATTGCGCACTCCGCCGCCCTGGTGCTCGCCTATGCGCTCCAGGAATGCGGCCGCCATATCGACAAATTTGCTGCCTTTTTCAATGTACTCAGGCATGTGGTGCCAGATCTCTTCAAACTTTTCAGGATGTTCAGAGGCAAGTGTCGCCAGCCCAATGCCGGCCGCAGCCATGCCGGCCGGACGGCGTCCTGTCAGGAACAGGACCGCACCTGCGGCAAACGAACCGTACATCAATACTTTTTTCCAATCCATCCCCCACCCTCCACAAATCAGCGATGATTCACATCCACATATTAGAGCAATTGTGACTTGTGTCTGTTGCCCTTTTCCGCCGGTTCTTACGCCGGGAGCTAAAGCCGTGGATTCGCGGGGAAAAGTTCGGTGTGGTTGCACAAAGAAGGTGGGCGTCGGTATAGGGGCGACGCCCACGTGGGGGTACTGCGTATGTTGTTACCAAAATAGACGAATCCAAATTGAAAAAGTTTCAAATTACGGCGAAATTAACATAAATAAACATTTCGGCTCATTATGGAACTGTCGGCATGCAGGAAAAAAGCCCCTCGTTGGTGAGGGGCCGGAGACAAATAAGGAGAGAGGAAAAACTTTACGCGCTGATCTGCTGCGCCAGGAGTTCACGGATCTGAATGCGCGCATTGTGCAACGCCAGCGCAGACTCTTCTTCCCTGATTCCAAGCAGACCACTGATCCGCTGATGCTCATAATTCTCGACATCGTGCAGCAGAAACACCAGCTTCTCCGTTGCCGGCAACTGAACCACAGCGCGCTCAAGATGAACGCGCTTGACGTTGCCGCGGATGTTGGTGGGTTCAGCGGAGACTCTGCTGTTCAGTGTAAGTGTGCCGACCGGCATCAGTTCACGGATTTCGCTCAGGAACGCCTGGTCAATGTGTTCCGCGCAGGGTCCGCCCTTCAATGCAAAAGCACGTAAGAATGTGTTTGCGACCAGTTGTTCGGCCGTTAATTCGTTGTCCGTGAGGTAAAAAGCCAAAGAATAGATTCTGTGGCAGTGTCCGTCGTAGATCTCGCTATAGTCTGCCCTCTGCCGTTCGGCGGCGGGGACAAACGTCAGGAAATTCCCCATCACGCCCTGGAAGCTGCTTGCCATATCGATCTACCTCTTTTCTGCCCGTATGAGGGTCCGGAATATGTTTGTCTGGTCGAGTGGCACGCAGTACACCAAGCAATCTGGATGCCCAAGGAACGTAGTCCCTATGGTTTTTTGCATGAAAAGTTAACCCGCTGTCCACCAAGGGATTATGAGAGGATTGCGATGCCGCAGGGCCACTACAAGAATTAAGGCTCCGGAGTCCTGCCCACGGCAAGCCTACAAAATAGGTATCAGTGTTCCATTTCTGAGCACTGGAATCCTTTTCGCAGGGCCTTAGCGAACGATGATCACTTCACGGAGATTGTCCCTGCCCAGAAAGAATTTACGGGAGGCAAAGTTGGCGAAGAGCTGCTCGATATGGCGATTGTTGAAGATCCGCTGCAGCTTCAGGCTCGGCTTGGCTTCCATCTCCAGAGTGTCAGGCTGGACAATATGGTACCGATAGAAAGGAGATCCTCCCAGGTCCTTGTCGTGAAAAAACGCAAGCAGGGTACCGTGGGGCTTAAGGAGCGCGAAGATTCTCTCCACCAGTGGCTTAACTAGCTGTTCAGGCACATAGTCAGCAATGTCCCAGGAAAGCACGGCGTCAAACTGGGCTTCAGGATAAGCCAGGTTCTCGGCGAGAAACTTGTTGGCATCGAACTGTTCTGAACCGTCTTCCTGGCGTACGAAGTAATCCGGATCCTTGCACGCGCGCAGGACGTCCTCAGTCGAGACACGCAGGCCCATTTCGGTGAAGAGGGAGATATTTGCCGGCGAAGTGGAACCCAGATCGAGGACGGCCAGCTTTTTTTCGCCGGCAGCTTTTAAGTCCGACTGGAGAGCGCGCATGAACTCCCCAAATCCAATCGAACGACGGCTGATGCGGGGGCCCTTCGCCTTCTCCGCCGGAGAAGCGGATGAAGCGGGGTCGTTTCCGCGAAACCATCGCGAAAGACTGTGATTGGGGGAGTTCATGCTCCCCCACATCGTAACCTATTTAGGTTCCAAAAAGGAACCCTGTGAGCCAGAACTCGCGCTGTAAGTGGTAGTGGAGCTTGTGCCCATACCGGAGCCCGACGAAGCCGCCATGGCCATGGGTTTGCGTGTTTCCGCGCGGTTTTCCTTGTTGTCTTTGATATCGATGGAGCCTTTGAAATAAGCGCCATCCTCAATCACGATCCTCTGCGTGCTCACGTCGCCGACCAGCGTGCACGCCTTCTTCAGCTCCACGCGCTCGGTCGCGGAGACGTTGCCTTCCACCCTGCCATGGAGCACAATGTCGCGCGCTGTGATGGTGGCCTTGATTTTGCCATTGGGGCCAATCACCAGCTTATGATCGCGCAGATTGATATTGCCCTCGATCTCGCCATCGAGATACAGGTCCTCGTTCCCGGTAAGTTCTCCGCGAATGACAACTGATTTGCCGATGTGGCCGACATCGGCGCGCTCGGAGACGGCCGGGCTGGTTTTGACTGGTTCTCTGGGAGTGCTGCTGCCAAGGCTGGGTGTCGCGGTGGCGGCGACGGCGGACGATGTTGAAGGTTGGTTTGTGCTCATGGGCTGATTGTCCTCAGGTCTGGGTTTCCACATAAAATCTGTTCCTCAGTTCTTAATGTTGCGCTTGCGCTGTCACACCGTTCCGGGATTGCTCCCGTGCAGCCAGAGTGTTGCCGGCTGCGGAACGAAGGCCGTCCGGCTCGCAAGCCGGCCGCACGGCTCAGATAACAAAAACGTCACCGATTTCAGGATCGCGCCTGCACGCCCAGAACATGGGGAAAAGGTGTAGCCGGCGAACTATGGCTCCGGTCCCTGCTGAATGATTAAATTGTTCGTAAGTGTACGCCCGTAGTGGCCGCAAAATAAGTTACTGTGGGAGTTGCACCCCAAAGGTAAACCGGTTCCTATCCATGGCATGCCAATTCCACAGTTTTCGGGCTGGGGAACGCCATGATAGTTACTCATTTTTAAACAGTATTCAGGCGTCGCAATATTCATTTGAAATCAAACGTTTAAAGCATTTGAAAATCCGCATCTCTGCCTTGAGTTTGGCCACCGGTTTGCACATTAGTCAACCATCGACCGCACGGAAATGTCGCGGCAACGAAGAGGCCGAAAACCAGGGGAACAGCGGCCTGGTCGTAAGTCGCGACGGTTTGAGCCAATGGGACTGCCTTTTCCGAAGATGGTCGATGCTCCAGGAAGGCGGCTTCAAAAAAGCCGCCTTCTGTCCTTTCAGCCCTTCTCAGCCAGGAAGACCCGCATTCGTTGAAAATCCTGAGTGTTACAATGCAACTACAGTCAGGTTGCCTCGCGTCTAAAGAGAGTAACTGGTTTCAAAAATCTGTATGTTGTCCAACACTCCTCTGCGGATATTTTTGTTTCTCTGCGCGGCTGCGTTCAGCTTGCACCTTGGGGCGGAACCCCGGCATGACCGCGCCACGCATCACGCCCTCGCGAAGGCTCACAGAAGCGCCGAGACCGCGAAAGCCGGTCAGGAGCAACAGGCGGAGAAGCCCGCCTTGCCCAGCGATGCCACCACCTACGTGCGCGAGGTAATCCACTACCAGCTCGACCTGGACGCCAAAGACCACTCTCTCTGGCGATACCATGCCCACCGCGAAGACGACAAGAGCAACTATGATCGCGACGTCATCGAGACAAAAGACGGAGACATAGGCCGTAATCTGCTGCTCTACGGACGCCCGCTTAGCGCGGAAGAAAAACAGCAGGATCAGGCCCGCATGCAAAAGCTGGTCACCGATGCCGGCGAACGGGCAAAGCGCGCCCGCCGGGAAAAGGCAGACAACGAAAAAGGCCACCAGATGTTCCAGGCCATCCCGGATGCGTTCATATTCAAGTACGACGGCCTGGACAATGGGCTGGTACGGCTGACATTTACCCCCAACCCAAATTATGATCCGCCCACCCGCGAACTGCGCGTGTTTCGCTCTCTGACAGGCAAGATGTGGATTGATCCCGAGCAGAAGCACGTGGCGCGAATCCAGGGGCAGCTTTTTCAGGACGTAACCTTCGGCTGGGGTATCCTGGCCCGGCTTTACAAGGGCGGCACCTTCATTGTGAATCTGCGCGAGGTCGGCCCCGGGCACTGGGACATGGTTTCCCTGGACGTGAACATGTCCGGCCACGCCTTGCTGTTCAAGAACATCGCGGTGAAGGAGCGCCAGACGCAAGGTGAATTCCGCCGCGTCCCGGATAATCTGAGCATGGCCGAGGCTTACCAGATGCTGCAGAAGGACAGCCCGGTATCAGCCGACAACAAGCCTGCGGAGGCGGTGCACAAGTGATTTCATTCACCGCGCTATGATCCCAGCAGGCCGTAGATAAGCACTGCGAGGACCAGCAGGCTGACTCCGACATAGGTGAAATCTTCCTCAAGCGCAAATGAAATGGCTGAGAAAAATACCCGCGCAATCGGTGTGAGCACCAGCAGGAGCAATCCAAACTGGATGATTCCGCGGCTTTCCAGCTTCACTGCGCTTGAGACCACACCGCTGACGCTCGACAGATATTCCGGCTGTCCGTGAAACTCATGGTAATCGCGGTGCGTTCCCCCGTACTGGACGAGATAGTAAATTCCTCCCACCAGCACCACAAAAGCTGACAACAACACGCCCGCGCGCAGCAGGTTGCCAATCACGTGTTCCGTTTTTTCGTCCGTCCAGGAAAAACTCATAACCGTCCTGTTAATGCATTGAAGATTAATTCAAGCGCCATGGCAATAATCACCACGGCAAAGACGCGGCGCAGCATTTGCGTTTTGGCCCGCACCAGGAACCTGGCCCCCAGAAATGATCCTGCCACCACCCCCAGCATCACCGGCATGGCCAGTGAGGGAATGATATAGCCCCGGCGGAGATAAACACCGGCGCTGGCCGCCGCGGTCACTCCGATCATGAAATTGCTTGTGGTTGTGGACACCTTGAATGGCAGTTTCATGGCCTGATCGAGCGCCAGGACTTTAACGGCCCCTGAACCGATTCCCAGCAGGCCGGAAAGAGTTCCGGCGCCGAACATGAGTCCGAACCCAGTCGCCACGGAAGAAACATGATAGGACCGAAGCCCTTCGGGAGTGGGATAAGTGCCATGCATGCGAAGCGCTCCGGCAATCGGGTCGGGCCGTACGTCAACGGGGTGCTCCGGCTGAGTGCGGCCGGATATGTATCCCGAATAAAGAAGCACCACGGCGAGAATAATGGCGATCCCCTCGGCTGGTGTTTTGGTTGCAAGGTAGGCGCCAACCACCGCTCCCACGGTCGTTGCGATCTCAAGAAACATTCCGATGCGGATATTCGTGTATCCCTCTTTCACATACGCTGCCGCCGCCCCTGACGAGGTGGCGATGACAGAAACAAGCGCGGCTCCGGCCGCGTAATGTATGTGGACATGGAACCAGAGCGTCAACACCGGGATCAGAATCGCCGCCCCGCCGAGTCCGGTCAGAGCGCCCAGCAGGCCGGCAAGCAGAGAGGTGAACCATACTACCACTGTAAATTCGAGGCTGTTCATGTGGATTCCATAGAATAAATGGCCCGGGTCACATCACAGCGTGTTGCGCTGCCATTTTTTTGTAAAAAAATGACGCAAATCGGCGCCGCCAATTTCTGCTACGTGCCACCACGGAGTGGTAACATTCTTATTCAGGTTCTCTGTCTGATGATTCCGGAACACAAGGAGACGGCCCCCCGCCTGCATGGTTCTTGGTGGAGTGGAAAGCTGGTTATTTACACTTTTCTTGCCTCCACGTTCGTTTTCTTCGTTTCTCTGATCCTGCAATGGCTTGTTTATGACGACTGGCTGCATAGAACCGGTCCATTGCACCTTGTGGGCTCTGCCCTCGCCACCGCAATCACCTTCGTTTTCGTCCTGCGCTGGCTTAAAGCTGCTCAGCAACGCGAACAGGAGATGGTCAGGCGCTTCGAGGTAATCCTGGAAATGAACGATAAGATTCGCAACGCCCTGCAGGCGATTGAATGCTTAACCTATCTTTCGAATCCGGAAGCTACGGATGCGGTGCGGCAATCCGTAAATGACATTGACGCGGTGCTGCGGCAGGTTCTGGCGGATGCAGGTCCGCGGGAAGGGCAGGAAAACACGAAAGCCGCGTCGGTGCCCAATACCCAGAGATATGTCTGACAGTTGAACGGCCATCGGGAACTCAAACCTCGCGGCCGAGTCAGTCCCGACGGCTCATTCTGAGTCGGCGTAGAATCCACGTTTCGCCGAGACATGGAGCGGAGGCAATCCCTTGGGAGGATGCAACTTGACTCGTATTTTGTGCCACTTGCCGTCATGGGGCTTAACCCTGGGCTTGTAGGCAAGAATGTACTCATTCCGCAGCGCCACGCCGATTTTGTTGGCCACGTCAGGCAGGTCGTTGGGATCTGAGATGGTGAAGCTCCTGCCGCCCGTCACCTGCGTAATTTCCGTCAAAAGCTCGGGGCCGTACCGCTCTTCCGGAGTAGCAGCATATGCATCGAATATGCCGATGGAAAAAATCTGGACATCCGCTTCTTCAACCAGTGATTTCACCTCGTTTTCAGTGTAGCGGCTGTGATTGTCTCCTCCATCGGAGATGATCAGCAACGCTCGCCGGTTGTAGCGGGCCCCTTTCATGGTCGACAATCCAAGATAGATTGCATCAAGCAGCGCCGTCAGGCCGTGCGGCTGCGCGAACATGAGTTGCCCTTCCAGCGGCCGGATGTGCCTGCTGAAACCCGAAGCCAGGCGGGGCCGGTCTGAAAAGGTGATCAGAAAGAACTCGTCCTGGGGATTGGCTGTGTCCAGGAAAGTGCGGATTGCTTCCCGCGCCTTGAGCATCTTGTCTTCCATGCTCCCGCTCACATCAAAAATGATGCCAACGGAAATCGGTGTGTCCTGGCTCCATATGGCCTGCAGCGGCTCCTTTTGATGGTCCTGATAAACCGTAAAATTCTCTTTGTCCAGACCTGTTACGAGCCGGTCCATGGAATCGGTTACCGTAGTGGGAACGAGAACAAGGTTCGTCTCTGTCCGAAACGGCTTTGTCGTTGTCTCAGGCGCCGGCTGACTTGCAGTCGATGCGGGTTCTGCCGGACGCGGCACAATATGAACGTTGGTGTCATCATCCTGGCTCCAGCAACGGACAGGGTTCATCAGCAGGTTGAGCCCCAATAAGGCGAGAATCACCGGGAGAAGCCAGGCAGCGGGGAAAACTGCGCGTTTCATTTCCAGGTCCTTTGGACTGCCCTAAATTTAGAAAATCCCGTGCTTGCCCCGCTGAAAAGCAGGCACTCGTGGGGTGCGGGCGGGAAAAGTCTCAACGAAAGTAGGATGTTTTGAACCATCCCAAGAGTTTCCTCCTGCTGGCCGCATGCCATTCGGCCTCCCCGTACAGCTCCTGACTCAAGCATACCGAGTCAGATAATTTTCGTAAGCATAGCAGAGAACATGTCGCTGTGAAACCGGTTTTTGGCTGATTTTGCTTGCCCCCGGCAACGAACAGGAAGGTGAAGAAACGGGCTCCCGGCGTGGCCGTCATCGCGCTATCGCCGGCCACGTCCAAACATCCCAGGCTGGCGGATCACAATATCTACAGCCGCGAACCGCGGGAACTGATCAATCTTCTCCGCGCCCGTCTGGGTGATCCGCGCATGGAGTTAGAAAAGCACGAGACGAAATGGCGGGCTTGACGGCGTAACAAATTGAATTTTTAATTCCATGCTATGCGCGTAGCCTTTCTGGGATTGGGAATCATGGGCGGCCCAATGGCCGCCAACCTCGTCAAAGCCGGTCACGAAGTGAGTGTCTGGAACCGGACGCCGAAAGATATTGATGGCGCAACCACTGCGGCAACGGCTGCTGAGGCAGTAAAGGGCAAGGAAGCCGTGTGGGTCTGCGTGTCCGATACAAAAGCAGTGCAGGCTGTGCTTTTCGGGCCGCAAGGCGCCATCCAGGGGCTGGAGAGCGGAACCGTTGTGGTGGACTCCAGCACCATTTCTCCTTCAGCCAGCATTCACATCATGGAGAGCCTCCAGGAACGCGGGTGCGAATTTCTGGATGCGCCGGTTACCGGGTCCAAAGTCGCAGCCGAAGCCGGCACTCTCACCTTTATGATCGGCGGAGCTGTCCACAACATTGAGCGTGTGGAGCCGCTGCTGCGCGCCATGGCCAGGAAAGTCATTCACATGGGCGACAACGGCAAGGGCCTCTCGGCCAAGCTGGCCCAGAACATGAATATCGTCTTCATGTACGAGGGGCTTTGTGAAAGCCTGACTCTCGCCCGCAAGCTGGGAGTGCCTGTGGAAAAAATGTTCGAGCTGATCGAGTCATCCATGATCCGCTCCGGGGTGGCCGAGTACAAGAAACCATTCATACTCAACCAGGACTATTCGCCCAACTTCCCGCTCAAGCTGATGCATAAGGATATTCATCTGATGCTCGACGCAGCCAGGGAGAACGAGGTAAAGCTGCCCGGGCTGGTGGAGATCGACAAAGCGATTTACGAACAGGCAGCAACTCGGCCGGGCTTTGAAGACCTCGACTACGCCGTGACTATTACCCTTCTGGAAGAAATGGCGGGCCTGAAGACAAAAGTAAAGACCTCCTGAGCACTGGCAGCGTCCCTCGCCTCAATTTTTGGGCGGCGGCTGTTGAGGTTTCCAGGCGCTTCTTGTGCGCTTTACCGTGATTGGGCCCTTGCGCCAGCGCTTTCTCTTAACATCCAAAGCAATGCGAATGGACGGGACTCGAACGCCGGAAGGGGCCTTTTCCTGCCATCTATCACCGGCGTCTACTCGCCTGCTCAATAAAGACCCGGCTGCGATGCAAACGGCCAATTAAGGACCTTAGCAGTTTTGAAGACTTCTGATTTTTTCACGCATCCAACATGGCTATGGCGGCTTTCGAACCTCGCTGGACCAGAAAAGCAAACGCCCGGTATCCCGGGCTGGTCGAGTCATACTGCAACGGATGTGGACTGTTCATTGCCGCGAGCCCGCGCAGAAGGGTTCTGGAGATCATGGAAGAGATGCACCGCTGTCCGGCCTATTTTCGCGAGACAAGAGCTGAGTCTGCGCACCGCCAAAAACGCCCTCTACGCTGATAGCGCATGGCCTTCACCAATACAGACTCAGCCTTCTCGCGCCAGATCGGAAAGCCTACCAGATACTCACTCGATCGGCCGGCGCCAGGTAAAGCGTCTCCCCCGGCTTTACATTAAAGGCCTTATACCAGGGGTCAACGTTGCGAACCGTGGCCGCACGATATTGTCCTGGCGCGTGAGGATCGGTCATCAGTTGCCTGCGAAGCGCGGCGTCACGGGTCTTCCCTCCCCAGTTTTGAGCAAAGGCGATAAAGAACTGCTGGTCACCGGAAAATCCGTTGAGCACCGGCGCAGGTTTTCCGCCGAGTGAGGCGTGATACCCATCATAGGCCGCGTGGATGCCTGCCAGATCAGCTATATCCTCGCCCAGCGTCTGCCGGCCGTTGACGGAAAGGTCCGGAAACGGCTTGTAGCTGTCATATTGGGCGGCGAGACTGGCCGTTGCGGCTTTGAAGTGCGCCAGATCAGCGGCGGTCCACCAGTTGCGCACGCGCCCTTTGGCGTCGAATGCAGCTCCTTCACTGTCAAAAGTATGGCTGATCTCGTGTCCGATCACGGAACCAATGGCGCCATAATTGTCGGCCGCTGGAGCTTTGGGATCAAAGAATGGCGGCTGCAGAATTGCGGCAGGGAAATTCAACGCGTTCTGCAGTGGCAGGTTGACGGCGTTTACCGTCTGCGGTGACATGGACCACTCCTCGCGGTCTACAACGGTCCCCAGGCGCTTTCTCTGGCGATGATATTCAAAAAGGCTGGCGCGCCAAACGTTGCCAAAGAGATCGTCTGGCTTGACCTCAATACCTGAGTAGTCATGCCAGTGCTCCGGATAGCCGATGCCGACATAAAGCGCGGCGAGCTTGGCCTTGGCTTCCTTCTTGGTGGCCGGAGCCATCCATGAGAGCGCATCAATGCGCTTGCGGAAGGATGCGATCAGGTTGGCAACCATGGCCTGCACCTGCGCCTTGGCCTGCGGCGGGAAATACCTCTTGGCGTAAATCTTGCCAACGGCATCGCCCATGATGCCATCCACCAGAAACACTCCTCTTTGCCAGCGCGGGCGCTGCTCAGGGGTTCCAAACAACAATTTTCCAAAGAAGTTGAAGCGCTCCTGCTCAAGTGCTTTTGGAAGCAAGCCGGCGTAGTCTTCGATAAGGTGATACGCCATCCAGTCCTTCCAGGTCTCGAGCGGTGCTGAGGCCACAAGAGCTGATTCGCCGGTAAACGCAGCCGGCTGCCATACCGTGAACTCCTGCTGCTTTACCAGACCTGCACCCTGGAAGAACTCTTTCCAGTCCAGGCCCGGGGCTTTGGCGGCGAAATCCGACTGTTTCCAGGTGTTGTTGGCCTTGTGGATGTCTTCGTTGTCGGCCAGGCTTTGGTGCTTTTCAGCAATGGAGTGCTCAAGTTCCACGATGCGCGCTGCACGGGCGTCCGGATCAGTGAAGCCGGCCAGTTTGAGCATGGCCGCCACGTGACTCTGATACTTCGTGCGCAGGTCACGCATGTGCGGAGTGTCGGACAGGTAGTACTCGCGGTCAGGAAGTTCCAGGCCTCCCTGCAACAGATAAGCTGCATAGCGGCCGGAATCCTGGAATCCCGGGGCCGTCCAGAATCCAAACAAATGAGACGTATGGAAGTTCGTATTGTTGAGAGGATCGACATCCGCGCGAAGCTCCTGCCCGAGCGCGAGAGAGAGTTCCTGCTTGTTCTTGATCGCGTTGATGGAGGCCAGATGCGGCTTCAGCGGGCCCAGTCCTCTGGATTCAATTGCTGCCTCATTCATATATGAGTTGTAGAGATCCGCTATCTGCCGCCGGCTGGAACCCGCGGGCGCTTTCGACTTGGCGGCCTCCTCAATCAGAGCGGCCGTGCGCTTGTTGGTCAGATCGGCGATCTTGCTGAACACCCCAATTCGCGCACGATCAGGCGGAATTACCGCATGCTTGATCCAACTGCCATTGGCGTAATCATAGAAGTTGTCGCCCGGCACAATGGAGCGATCCATGTTAGCAATCACAATGCCGTGAGTTTCCGCTTTCGATGGATGGTCTGCCGCTCGCATGAGAGCAAGTGGTGCAAGCACAAGGAAGGCGACTGCCGCGCTGAGAAGAGCTTTGCGTTTATGGTTCATGATTTCCTGTCACAAGTAGTGATTTCACGAGGGAGCCAAACTGTTTATTCTACATCTCCGCCCGCGCTGCCTGAAAACTGCGATTGCGTGCGACTCAGCCGGAGGCGCTTCTCCTGGAACACGCATTTCGCGCTTTACCTAAATCATGAGAATGTCCTAACAATCCGAAGATAAAACCTGAATGCGATTAAAGAAATTAATTCGCAGCGAGCCAATCTTTAGAACTGTAATCCAGCACTCAAGTGAATAGAAGCTCGAATCTGGTCCGTGCATCTGCGGCAGAACGCTGTTGCCGTCGTGATCGGAACCAAAGCGCTGGCGACTCCGGGTTGTTTGGCCGCCAGAAGCGCAATCGACGGAACCGTGTTGAAATGCCGTTCGCTCCGGCCCTTTCTCGTGGTTGGAGCATTCGCATTACCTGCGTCTGTGCAATTTGAGACGGTACGGTTGGAACTCAGGCGCAACTAGCTGTCAAAGAGTTGTCACTCACATCAAGATCCTCAGCCTGCACAGGAAGCCGGCGCATGAGCACCAGGGTAGTCCCTGCACGGTGTCATTACGGTCAGGAGCTTTCTGCCCCGCAGCACCGCAACGGAACCGCGCATTCAGTCCGTCACGCCCACATCACATGTTCGATTAAAGGAATTAATGTGCCGGGATTGTTCCTGCTCAGAGCACGATTTGTCTCACTGCACAGAGAGGTTTACGACGGAAAAGCAAGTTTCATGGGCCGCGAGAACGACGGACTCTCAGCGGCTCTTGTCGCCACCCTCCCCACTTTCAAAAAAAAGGAATTGGTTGTATGAATCACGCCATCAACAGATCGCGTCTTGGATTGTGGGCGGGATTAGCAGTCCTGCTCGTTGTTTGTATCGCAGCTCCGAAAGCCTCCGGGCAACTGGCTCGCGTCGGACCGATTCAATCTGGCAACGGTTTTCCCTCCTGGTACCAGGACACAACCGGCCTGGCCATGGATTTCTGTCTTCCCCTGACGCAGGCGGAACTTAACGCAGGCTGGTGCCTGATTCTGCCCGCCAGCGTCCCCAACGGCACAGCGCCTGAAGTCTTCCCGGGCAACTTCAGCATTGAGAATTTTTATGCATCCGCGAGCTCCGGAGTCCGGCAAGTCACGGTGCCAGGGTTCCCTTCGACAGTCGTCGTGCTATTGACTATGGATCTGGAGGCGTCCTTCGCCAACGGCTTCAATGTTGTTCCCGGCGACCAGATCACCTTCGCGCGCACTCGCATCAAGATCAGTCCCGTGCCTTTTGACGGTACCTATACCGTGTACACCCCGGTCGGCAAGTTCGTTTTTCCTGATCAGGTCGCCGGGCAAAAGCGAGGTATTTTCTTCACTGAAGACATCGGGCTTGGGTCGGTCGGTAATTTCAATGCCGCTTTGGGCGGTCGCATGGGGCCCTTCCTTCTTCCGTCCACTTCACCCGGCGGCCCTGAACTGCCTCCCATTCCGCTGCTGCAGCCGGGGCAGGACCCGTTTTATGACGCGCTGGTGGCCGCCGGCGGGGCAACGGCTGATCCCGGAACCGGACGAAAGTACATCGCCGATCCTGCTCGCCTGGGACCGCTCACTGGAGGGAAAACGGGCATCGCCGGGCAGCCGCTCTACGTTGTCGGCGACGGTACCACGCGCGACCCCAACATATTCCGTGTTGAGGGCCCGAACGGCTGGGTATTTGAGAGCACCGGCTTCAACCTGATGGGCCGGATCTTTGAGGGCCCGATCGCCGGCAATATGAACGTCGACCGGGCAAGCTATGCTCGTTCGGCGGGCGCAAGCACGGTGGATGTTTACGCGACGGCCTCGCCGACCACGCAGGGGAGGATCCCTGCCACCCCGCCGCCCTCTACCGTGCCGACGCAGCTTTCGTACTACGATGCGCCCTGCACTCCTACGTTTGACGCCGCCGGCAACCCCGGCCCGCCGTTCAGCGCGCCCGCAGGCCTGAGCGCAAATCAGATGTTTGCCTCAACCACCAGCTATTTCGGAGAAAGCCACCCATCGCCGGTTCCATCCGGTGTGTGCATTGAATCAAACGCGGTAAATGCGTCCGGGCAGACTGTGACCACTTATCTCGATACGGCGCTGAGCGATCAGGTATTTATCACAGAAGCTCTCTTTGATCCGGTAAGCCAGAGTCTCTCAGTCAAAGCCACATCCAGCGATCAGGTGGTTGCCCAGACTCTGGATGTGGAGGGGCTCGGCGCCATTGATCCTGCGACTGGCCGGCTGTTGGTGAACCCACTGCTTGCTCCGCCTGCCACGGTAAGAGTCATCTCCTCTGGCGGCGGCATAAATGAATTCCAGGTAAGCACAGGCGCGGTCGCCGGCGGAACCACGACTCTCCCCATTGCACAAAATGACGCGGCAACCACGCTTGAAGATACGCCTGTAATCATCAACGTCCTGCCCAATGACGTTAATGTCGCCGGCGGAGTAGTGAGCCTGGCGAGCCTGCCGGCTCTGGGTACGGCCCAGGTGAACGCTGATGGCAGCATTACCTACACGCCAAACCTGAACGCCAACGGTACGGATAGCTTTACCTACCACGTGACCGTCGGAACCCTGGTTACCAACGATGCCAGCGTGACCGTCGCGATCACTCCGGTGAATGATCCTCCGGTGGCTGTGAATGACACGACCGGGGCGTTGCGCGGATTTGCGAACAGCGTAAACGTGCTGGCCAATGACACTGATCCGGATGGCGCAGCCGACCTTGCCAGTGCTGTAATCGTTACCGGAAATGCAAACCTGGGCATCGCTGCGGGATCGGCCTTCCCGGGCGGCATTGTTACTTTCACTCCGCCCGCGACCACTGCGGCCGGCAGCTACACGTTCACTTACAACGCCATAGATCAGGCAGGCGCTGTCTCAGCCACCCCGGCTACTGTGACCGTGACCGTCTCGACGACGGAAGCCATTGTGGTCGCGAAGTCGATCTACACCCAGAACAAAGGGCGCTGGACGGTGAGCGGAACGGTGAGCCCGACCGAAGGCCAAACGATCACAATCGCGTATGATCCCGCCACGGCTGCAACCTACAAGGTAAATGGCCAGTGCACGGGCAATGCGGCCGGAATCATCATTGGGACAGCGGCAGCCGATTCCCTCGGCAACTGGCTCTTTGATCAGATCCTTAACAGCACTTCCGGCATTTTGAATCCCAGCAACACGCTCGGCAATTCCACCGGCTTCTGGTGTACACCACCCAAGACGCTCAGGATCACCTCGTCTTTGAGCGGAATCAGTGTCACCGCTGCCATTTCACTGAAATAACAGTTGCTTCCTTCAGGCTCCGCACTCATGCGGAGCCGAAAGAGGCAGAACCAAATTTGTTTTTTGAACGTTTACCCCAGGGAGCGCAGCCAAAACGGTCCGGAGTGTAAAAGCTCCGGACCGGTTTTTATTAAGGCCGGGTTGTGATCTTCCCGTTCAATACCCGTGTGAGGTTATTTGCCCTGTTCTGCCACAAACTGGTATCCCAGTCCACGTACGGTGAGCAGGTGCTTCGGCCTGGTTGGGTCTTCCTCAATGTACCGGCGCAAGCGGACGATGAAGTTATCCATGGCGCGGGTATCCGTATCTTCGTGCAGGTTCCATACCTGCTCCAGGATTTCCTTGCGGCTCACGGGACGCCCGGCGTTGCGGATGAGATAGCGCAGCAGTTCCAACTCCATCAAAGTAAGCTGATGGACCTTATCGCCAGTCCTGAGTTGCAGCCGCTGAAAATCCACCACCTTTCCGTCGAAATGAAACTCATCTTCGGGCTGCGCTGGTCCGGTATCGGCCTCAACCTGTTGCCACTTCTTGCGCCGCAGGAGACTGCTGATCCGGGCCAGCAGGATTTCAAGATTGAACGGCTTGGGCAGGTAATCATCCGCGCCGGATTCGAAGCCCTTCAGCACATCTTCAGGCCGGCCGCGCGCCGTGAGCATGAGCAGAGGAATGTAATTGCGCGCCTGTCTCAGCTTCTGGGCCACCGTAAAACCGTCTGTCCCGGGCAGCATTACATCAAGCAGTAGCAGTTCAAAGGGCGCTTTATCCTGCATCAGAATGCTGAGCGCCTCTTCTCCGGTCTCAGACAGCGTTACCTTGTAGCCTTCCGCTTCCAGGTTGAAACGCAGGCCCTGGGCAATATGCTTCTCATCTTCCACCACAAGGATTCTGGTCATACTTTGTAAACCCTGGGGAGACGAAGGATGAACGTGCTGCCATGACCCGTCCCCGCGCTCTCGGCCCACACATCTCCGCCGTGCCTGCGCGCGATCGATCGAACAATGAACAAGCCAAGGCCCGTGCCCTTGACCTTGTCAGTGCTCCGGCCGGTCACGCGATAGAATCGCTTGAAAATCCGCTTCAATTCGGGCGGCGGGATACCCACTCCGTTATCGCGGACCCTGAGCAGAACCGTGTCCATATCGGGTGTAACCAGGTCCACGACAATTTCACGGTTGTCGCCCGTGTACTTGACGGCATTTTCCAGCAGGTTGGCCACCGCAGTGCGTAGCTCTTCCTGGTTTCCCATCAGCGTGATCTGCCCGGGAGGCCCGGCTCCAAAATGGAGTTCCTCGGGCCTGAGCCCGTGGCGCAACGAGGCAAGATTCACGCTCTCCTGCACGACCGCGGCAAAATTAAGGTCCTGCCAGTTCTTCTTCAGGCTGCGCTGGCGCACCTCGCTCGCCTTGAGCACCTGCTCTACCGTTCCCAGCAGGCGGTCTGTATCTTCCAGCATGAGACGGTAGAAATCATGGCGGCGCGCCTCATCCACCTGCCGCCGCTCCAGAGTCTGCAGGTAAAGACGGATGGAGGTAATGGGTGTCTTCAGCTCATGGGTAACGGCGTTAAGGAAGCTGTCCTGCTGCTCGTTGCGCCGAATTTCGCGCACAAGAAAAATGGTGTTCAATACCATTCCGGCGATGATGACGGAAAAGAAAATGAT
>JBLMYN010000574.1:0-3914 GCA_050258305.1 Actinomycetota bacterium | reverse complement strand
ATCCGCAACCGCAGGGCCGTCCGCGGATCGGCCAGGTTCCGGTACCGATACGTCGAAATCGCCATGCGCGCCACCCTGCAAGCACGCCTCTCGCTCACCCGATACGCCTCGTGCCAATACTTCACCACCGGGCGGCGCCGCGAGGGCTTTACAACTTTTTTGACAGCACGTCCTGCAACATCGTCTTGTCCAGCGTCAGTTCAGCCACCAGCCGTTTCAACCGCCCATTCTCTTCCTGTAGCTGCTTGAGCTGCCGCAGCTGGTCCGTCTGCAGCCCCTGGTACTGCTTCTTCCAACGATAAAGTGTCTGCTCCGAGATGCCCACTTGTCGGATCAGCTCCGCCACCGGCACACCCACTTCAGCCTGCTTCAGCACTCCCACGATCTGCTCCACAGAAAAGCGCTTCCTCTTCACGGCCCAAATCTCCCTTCCTCAGGTCCTAGATTTTGCCGGAAACTCGCTCTCACCCTGTATCAGTTTTTGGGGGGCCGCTCACACGACCTCTCTTGAAATGCGCCTGTCGCCCCTTTCCAAAGGAGAGAGATGGCGACCGCCATCGCAGCAACGCGCACAGTCTATACAAATTTGTTTCAGCCCAGTTATGATCGCCAAAGTTTGAAAAAACATCTCTTCCACTGACAAAACCGGCAATTGACCGCCGCATTCTGATATTTGGCTGTGAATCGCAAGAATGCAGAAATCGTCCGGGTTGCGTCAGTCTTCGTTATGCAATCCCAAGCGGAGCCCTATTTAAAGCAACTTCTCGAGGCCTTGACCCCAGCATGCCAAGCCACGCCGGGTCTATCGGCCTTAAGGGTGCTGAGACGCTCATTGGTCGGCTACGAGGAAATCTCCATGGTAACAATTTGGGAATCAGAAGAGCGCATGCAGGGATTTTGTGAACCCATTCCGGTGAGCAGCCAAAGTAGTGTATTGATTCAAAGAGAACCCCCGCTTGTCTATCAGCTCGTATTTGACTCATCTCACGTACAGGAAACTGAATCATAAGCGCTGACAGAATCAGAGTTCCGCTCTGCTTGATTGATTTTTGCCCTCCAGTGATGAAAAACAATTTTGCGACTGATTTCCGTTGGTCGGAGTGATATCTTCCGAGCAAAAATAATCCGGAGGCAGCCAATGCTGCGCATCCAGCCAAAGTCGTCGGAAATATGGCAGAACTGCCACACTATCTTCAGAAGCTGTATTTCCATTGGTGCCCTCGGCTGAAGGCTTGCAAGACGAGGAGACTCGTTCCGCTATCAAAATCAAACCATTTGGTTTCTCGAAGATCGAACTGCAGCCGCCAGCTCTCTTAGCAGCTCAAGCGTAGTATCCCAGCCAATACAGCCATCAGTGATGCTTTGGCCATAGACGAGAGGGCCCTCACGTCTCAGTTTCTGAGAGCCAGCGAGCAAATTGCTCTCAAGCATTACACCCAAAACATGGCGTTCCTGCGTTTCGATTTGCCGCATCACTTCCCGGCAGACGCCTGGCTGGCGTTTGTAATCCCTGTGGCTGTTGGCGTGGCTGCAATCGACCATGACTCGCGGCGGCAATCCAGCATTCTTTAGTTGCTCGTAAGCGTGGGCGACCGACGCACTGTCATAGTTCGTCATTGTTCGTCCGCCGCGAAGGATCACATGACACTCTGGATTGCCCGTAGTAACAAAAATTGCTGATTGTCCATGTTTGGTGTGCCCTAGGAAGGTGTGCGCATGTGCCGCCGCACGAACTGCTTCAATTGCGATCTGCACGTCCCCGGATGTCGCATTCTTGAAGCCGACAGGACAGGAAACACCCGAGACCAATTCTCGATGCACCTGGCTCTCCGTGGTGCGCGCTCCGATCGCACCCCAACTCACGAGGCTAGCCAAGTATTGCGGCGTAATCATATCCAGGAATTCGGTTCCCGCCGGCACACCCATTTCGGCCAGATCCAGCAGGAGTCGACGTGCCATTCGCAAGCCATCGTTTATTTTGAACGATTCATCCAGATGAGGATCGTTGATTAAACCTTTCCACCCAACCGTGGTACGCGGCTTCTCGAAATAGACGCGCATCACGATCCTCAGATCATTCGATAATTCATCAATAGCAGTCTTCAAGACTGAGGCATACTCACGTGCAGCCTTGGTGTCATGAATCGAGCAGGGTCCCACAACCACCAACAGACGATCGTCTTTGCCTCGAAGAATGTCCCCGATGTCCGCACGGGCTCCAGAAACCGTCAGAGCTGCCGCTTCGGTCATGGGCATCTCTTCTTCGAGAAAAACAGGAGGAAGAACTACTCTGGTCGAGCGAATGCGAATGTCATCGGTAGAGAGCACGTCTTTGGGCTTTGTTCTGGAGATCTAAGATGAAAAAGAGTACCTTACATTGCATTCGAGGCACAATCGTTATCTCCGCATCGAATAATTTTTGGCCGTCAAAAACCCTCAAATTGAAAGGGTCGCACCGATAATCACCCGCTCAAACGAGACGCCGGTTTACGTGGAGTTTTCCGTCTTCAAAACTCGTGCAATCCCGCCCCGGCCCCCTTTTGGACGCGAGCCATACTAAATGCCGGATTCACAGCCGGTCTTCTTCCGCATATCGGTGATTCAGCCCGCGAAGGTCACAACATGAAATCAGGGCCAACGCCGCGACGCCCACAACCGAATTTTTGCTCGCTCCTTTCACCCAAGCGAAACTAAGCTCGAACGGTTCGGTCATCCGGTAATCTCAAGGTGCTTCCGAAGATTAGAACTACTTAATTCAATTCACAAAAACAGGACAAGAATGTCCTCGCGCTGGGCGGAAAGTTATGACCGAATACTCGAGGGATTGAGAGCTTCGATTTTTAGTGTAGTTTCTCCAAATTATTGGCCGGCAATCGCCCCGGCCTGGCAGTATCGTTTATTGCTAGATGATTGATATTGTTGGAGATGCTCACATCGTGGCGGCAGGGAGTCGCCGGAAATTGGAAATGTGTGGTCACCCAGCCCGGGACGCATTTGCGCCAAAGGATATTTTCTTGGCCGTTCTGAAAATAGAAAATTTGCCTTGACTTGTACATTAAAAATACCTTATACATCCGCACACAAGGCTGTTGTGAACGGCTGTCCCGCTGAGATCAAGCCGATCGGCGCAGACGCGGCCAGCAGCGAACGAAACGCCTCCGGAAGTGATATTGGCTTTCAGTGCAAGAAGGCGCCCTGAGAGCCCGGTACTGAAGAAATTGGTTCGGTCACTACCGGATTTGATTTCGGAGCCCAGGCATTTCAGTCGAGTAATACCTAGCAAAAAGCTCGGAGGGCTTTTTCTCGGAGCGCCTGCTGGTGCTTTTTCAGTCGGAAGCACAGAGGAGGTTTTTTGCCATTAGGTCGCCCGAGGCTCCGTAGTACGGATAAGGAGTCGCCTGCGCATGGGAAAGGCCGAAGAGGTTAGTGCGTCCTCAAACTACGCTCCACTCCGATTGCACACACTCGGAGATGTGGAACTGGTGGCGGCGCTGCGCGATGGATGTCAAGACGCATTGGCAGTTCTGTTCGAGAGATATAGCGCTCTCGTCTTTCACATCGCCCGCAGTATCGTGAAGGACGAATGGGAAGCCGAAGAAACGGTTCAACAGGTGTTCTTCGATCTGTTCCGTGCAATTGCCCAATTCAATCCTGAGCGCGGCAGTTTCAAAACATGGATGCTTCAATTCGCATACCATCGCAGTATTGACCGGCGTGAGCATCTCCTCTGCAACAAGTTTTATAATTCAAGTGAACTTAATGACGCGGTTGTTGGCCAGATGTTTTTCGCGGACCGCTCTGTACGGCGGTTGTCTCCGCCAGAGACCACTCGCTTTATCGAACAGATTCTCGGAACATTAAAGCCGGCGCAACGACGCGTGATCGAGTTGACTTATTTCGATGGCTTAACTGCC